>JAFVZD010000061.1 GCA_017508345.1 Clostridia bacterium
TCCTCAAATTTTGGATTGAGGCAAGAGAAAGGAGCACGGGCATCCAGCACATAGATTACCGCATCAACCTGCTTGACATCTTCTTGCATTTTGCGTAATGCCTTGGTCATATGACCAGGAAACCATTGTATCTCCATAACTACTCCTTAGTTTTTAATAAATCAGGGCGTCTAGACTGAGTAATTTTTTGGCTCTCCGCCTCACGCCATTCTTGAATCTTTTGGTGGTGGCCACTGAGCAAGACTTCGGGAACTTTGAGTCCACGAAATTCTTGGGGACGGGTATATTGAGGAAATTCGAGATAACCATTGCTGAATGATTCATTCTTGGCAGACTCGTCATTACCCAATACATTAGGGATGAGCCTAGCCATACAATCTACTAGAACCATAGCGGGTAATTCGCCTCCGGTCAATACATAATCACCAATGCTAACCTCCTCATCCACAAAGGTGTCTATTACACGCTGATCAATGCCTTCGTAATGACCACAAATCAAAATAATATGCTGGTGCTGGACCAACCTCTGAGCCACTACTTGGGTAAGAGACGTACCACGGGGTGAGAGGTAAATCACATAGCTATCTGGTGTCAGTACACTCTCTATACAATCAAATAGTGGTTGTGGTGTCATGAGTAGCCCCTCTCCGCCACCAAAGGTATAATCATCACATTTTTTGTGTTTGTCTAGACTAAATTCGCGGATATCTATGACATTGATATCGATCAATCCTGCATCTTGGGCTCTACCTAATATGCTCTCTTTGAGTGGGGTAAACATATTGGGGAAAAGTGTAAGTATATCAATCCTCATACTTGGTAACCTCGTCAAATTTTTGTCTATCCACAATGAGAGTTGCGTACTCAATATTAATCTCGGTAAACAAATCCATAAGGAATGGGCATAGTATCTCCTCTGTACCATCCTTGATTACCAGAATACTGGTAGCACCATAGTCTTTGATATCTGCGATTTTGCCAATGCGCTTGTCGAATTCGTCCAAAATGGTACAACCTATCAAGTCATCGGTATAAAATTCGTTTACATCCAGAGGGGGCATTTTGCTCCTAGGGAAGGTTATCACTTTGTCACGGAGTAATTCTGCATCGTTGCGGTTGTTGACATCGCTCAATTTTATAAACAAGTAACCCACTCTATAAGAACATGATTCTATTTTTCTCTCAATTCCGTCAATGTATAGAGATTTTTGTTTAGTCAAAAAGTGCACATCGGTGCCACCCAAAAAAGGCTGAGCCTTGACCTCACCCTTGACACCTTGTGGTTTTGTAATCTTTGCAATATTAATCATATCCATAATATTCTCCTAAAACAAAAGGAGGTAAACTAGCCCTCCTTAGTAAGTATATTAATTATTCAGCCTCTTTGTCGGCCTCGGTAGCCTCTGGAGCCTCTTTCTTTGCTGGTGGCATTTGCTTTGGCAATGGAGCTCTGTAAGGCTTAGCATGGATAAGGCCCTCTTTTACCAACAACTCTTTTGCTGTATCGGTAGGGATAGCACCGCAACCTAACCAGTATTGTACTCTTTCTTTTTTGATGTCAACCTTTGCAGGGTTTGTCATTGGGTTGTATGTACCCAAGTTCTCGATGTATTTACCATCTCTAGCCACACGACCATCGGTAGCTACTAGGCGGTAAAATGGTGATTTTTTGTCACCCATTCTAGTTAATCTAATCTTAACTGCCATTTGTTTGTTTCTCCTTTGAAATTAATAAATATATTGTAATCGCTATATGCGTTATTACCTAATTAAAACATAGGGAATCTACCCTTTTTCTGTTTGCCTTTTGCAGTAAATTGCCTCATCATATCCTTGGATTGAGCAAATTGCTTGAGCAAATTATTGATATCCTGAATATTGGTACCACTACCATATGCAATACGCTTTTTTTGACTAGCCTTGATGAGCTCAGGATTGCGACGCTCCTCTATTGTCATAGATTGAATGATAGCCTTGTTGCGTGCCATCTCTTTTGGATTGATAGACACATTACCTAGTTTCTTTTTTGCCCCAGGAATCATCTCAATTAGTTGATTGATGTCACCCATTTTGTCTAGATTGTCGTATTGTGCCAAGAAGTCCTCTAGCGTAAAGGAATTCTCCAACATGGACTTTTGCAATCTCTGCATTTCTTTTTCGTCCACGGCAGATTGAGCCTTTTCGATCAGCGTCAGGACATCGCCCATACCTAGTATTCTAGAAGCCATACGCTCTGGGTGGAATGCCTCTATGTCGCCTAACTTTTCGCCTATACCACAAAATTTAATAGGTTTGCCGGTCACTGCCTTGACTGACAATGTAACACCACCACGAGTATCACCATCTAATTTGGTAACAATGATACCAGTGATATTGAGCTGTGCATCAAATTCTTTTGCAACAGTCACCGCGTCTTGTCCAATCATAGCATCAATAGTAAATAATATCTCGTTTGGTTTTACTCTGTCCTTGATGCGTTGCAACTCTTGCATCATATCTTCGTCGATATGCAATCTACCTGCGGTATCTATGATTACCACATCTAGATTTTGCCTTTTGGCATGCTCTATAGCCTCAATTGAAGTCTTGACTGGGTCTTGTTTGCCACGCTCAAACACCTCAACATTGGCTTGTTTGCCCACCACGCGGAGCTGGTCAATAGCTGCGTTACGATAAATGTCACAACCTACCAATAGAGGGCGTTTGCCTTGACTCTTGAGGTAACTCGCTAGTTTTCCACAGAATGTAGTCTTACCAGCACCTTGCAAACCACACATCATAATTACACTAGGTGGTGTACCGGTGAGGTCCAATTTGCTCTGTGTGTTACCTAGCATTGCGATCAATTCTTCGTTAACCAATTTTACTACTTGCTGACCAGGTGTCAAACTCTCTAATATCTTTGCCCCCTTAGCCTTCTCGCTCACATCTGCCACGAATTTTTTGGCAACGGCAAAGTTTACATCCGCCTCTAATAATGCCACTCTAATCTCACGCATTGCGTTATTGATCTCCAATTCGGTAAGTTTACCGCGTTGGGTAATTTTGCTGAATATGTGATTGAGTCTCTCGGATAGACTGCCAAACATCGCCATAATCTCTAGCCTCCTAATGATTTTAATAAATGAGTCAATTCGACACAGAGATTATTGGTCTCGGCACCTAATGAATCACTATATTTATTACAGATGTGCGGGATTTTGTCAAGTGTATTAGCCAACTTTTTGCTAAATTGCAACTTGGCCTCTAAGTCCTCTAGTCTAGCAATAGCACGCTTGACTATATCCATAACTGCCTGACGAGAGGTGTGGAATGCATCTGCAATCTCACTCAATCCCTCATCATTACACAAGTAGCACTTGAGTATATCTCGCTGTCTGGTGGTAAGCATACCACCATACACATCCAGGAGGGCTCCCAATCTTACCATGGTATCAACATTCATTCACAATACCTCGCTATGGTGTAAAGTATTTCTACTTTACAGATATTATACCACAAAAAACTTGGCTGTCAATAGGTTTTGGATATTTTTTGTAGTTTTTGCGTAAAAATTAATAAAAATAATATAATAATAGTATGATTAGAACAAAATTTGTACAATATTTATGGGTATTTATGGGAATAATACTAATGCTCTACCTAGGAATGATGAGTGTAATGTATCCGCAAAAATACCAAAATTGTATACAGCGTTATGCAGATTATTATGGTGTGGATAGTAGCATTGTAGCAGGAATTATTAATTGTGAGAGTGGGTACAATCCCGATGTGATATCACACGCAGGTGCGGTAGGATTAATGCAAATTATGCCTAGCACGGGGCAATATTTGGCTGAGTTGTTGAATATACCCAATCACGATGAGAGCAAATTAACTGAAATATCGTACAATATAATGTTGGGTACATTTTATGTATCCATATTAATGGATAAGTATGGAGATGTACCCACTATGTTGGCGGGATACAATGCAGGACCAGGAAAAGTTGATATATGGCTAAGGGATACCAAATATTCTCAAGATGGCAGGACCTTGGACACTACACCATATAGGGAAACAAACGCATATATAGACAAAGTGCAAAAAAATATTAGAATTTATTCAAAAATTAATAAAAAACATTGACAATATTTTTTTTGTTTAGTAAACTAGTTTATATTAATTGGAGGAAAAATATGGCAAAGATTTTTATAGATGCATATTCGGATATGTTAATAGAAGAGGCAAAGGCTAACAACATCATACTGGCACCAAACAAGATAAAGGCGGGTCGCAAGACTATCAAGTTTTATGACTACGCAGATTTGGATTATACAATAGAAGAAATGAGACAATTAATTAACGAAGGTAAATTCAAGATTATACCACTAACTATGCAAGATTGGTTGGATTTTTTTACACCATACCTTGATAAAGGTGAGGATATAGTATTCTTTACAATTAGTCAAAAATTTATGAGTGATGGTGGTGCGGATTTGCGTTCTGCATTCACAAAGATGTCAATGGACTACCCTGACAACAAATGTTATCTAGTGGACACCAATACTGTGTCACGAGGCACTAGCGAAATCGCATTGATTGCATCTACCATACACAAGAACGAGCAAGACATTAGTTCGGTAATACAATATGTGAATGAAAAATTGATAGGTACATATGTGTCTGCATTTGTTATTGACAATCTCAAAGCCATTCAATACAGTCCAGTACTAAAGAATGTTGTGCAAAATTTTGTAGGTGGCAGTGTGGGAATGAAGCCTATTATTTGTATTGATAATGGTGGTAATTTGAGGATATTAGATAGTGCCAAGGGATTCAAGTCCACTGTATCCAAGCTATACAATGTAGTAGCAGATAACGGAGAAAATATAGCAGATTATACCTTTACAGTAATTAACTTTGATGCACAGGCGGATGCAGACAAATTGTACCAGCAATTCGCGAACCAAGTGGAAATAAATGAGATACGCAACCTGACAATGGGACTAAACAATGCGGTTATTTTGGGGGGTAAGTCAGTAGGAATTACTTTTCACTCCAAGCAATAAATACAAAAAAGTTGGATATCAAATCCAACTTTTTTATATATTATCCTCTTGTATACTAGTGATTTTTTCGCGGATGCTCTCCTCTGCATTGTTACGGATAATCAACAATACAGTGTCTTCGCCATAAACTACACCTAGACAATCGTCCAAATTTAGTTTGTTGATAAACGCACCAACCAATTGTGCTGTACCACGGATTACCTTGATAACCAACATATTAGGCAAGATTGTGGTAGTCAAAATACTCTCTTTAAAAATGTTAGGTATTCTATTAGTACCGTAATTGTCATCGTTAATCAATGCGTACTTGTACTTTTTGTTGATACCTACGATTTTGATTAATCCCAAATCCTTGATGTCACGAGAAACTGTGGCTTGGGTAATGTCTAGACCAGTGTCCCTGAGACTACTCACCAATTCCTCTTGTGTCTCAATCTCATTATTGCTAATAATCTCAATTATCCTAGAATGTCTACTAGCTCTACTCATTAATAAAATCCTCCATAAATTAGGTATTGATATACATATCTTACTGTGGAGAATTATACACTAAAATTAAAAAATATGCAAGAGTTTTTTGCATATTTATTCATAATTGTATTGAAAATTTATAAAATTTGTTTTTAAAGCACTTTATCAA
>JAFVZD010000062.1 GCA_017508345.1 Clostridia bacterium
AGTAATGGGTCAAATTCCATACCTTCTTCGCCATCATCATTATTATTGTCTGGATTGCCACCACTATTCTGCTTGGATCCTGACAAAATCTTTTTGGTCAATTCCTCGTCAAAATATGATGGGTTCTTGCTCTTGATATATTCCACAATGTTTATTACCTCGCTATTAGTAACGAATGGGCATTGTATTCTCATAGGTTCTGGTAAGTTTTGCGGTGCGTACAGCATATCACCTCTACCCAATAATTTGTCTGCACCACCTTGGTCTAGTATAGTCTTGCTGTCTGCAAAGTTTGTAACGGCAAAGGCAATTCGGGATGGCAAGTTTGCCTTGATTGTACCAGTAATAACATCTACAGATGGACGCTGTGTGGCTATTACTAGGTGTATTCCAGCGGCACGCGCTAATTGTGCTAGACGCATAATCTTGTCCTCAATTTCTTTTTTCGCTAACATCATCAAGTCAGCCAACTCATCAATGATTACAACAATTCTAGGTAGTTTTGGCTCACGCCCCTTGTATACTGCCTCTAGGCTATTGTATTCCTTAAAGTCCCTTACTCTCATGCGTTGGAATAATGAATATCTATTATCCATCTCCATTACAGCCCAGTCTAGGGCATTTAGTGCCTGCTTTGGCTGATTGATAGCAGTAGGTGTCAATAGATGTGGTATTCCATTATATGAGGTAAATTCTACACGCTTTGGATCAATCAAAATTAATTTGAGGTCTTCTGGTCCCAATTTGTATAACAAGCTCAGTAGTAGTACATTGAGGCATACACTCTTACCACTACCAGAGCTACCTGCTACCAACAAGTGTGGCATAGATGCTAGATCACAAACTTTGATTTCTCCAGAGATATTCTTACCCAACGCAAATGTCAATGGGTCTTTGCAACCATGGAATTCTGGTGAATCAATTACATCTCTTAGTCCTATTGTGGCTACTTTTTGATTAGGTACCTCTATACCTACTAGATTTTTACCAGGAATAGGTGCCTCTATCCTAATACCACCATTGGAGCTTAGGTTCATGGCAATATCGTCTGCGTGGCTGCGTATCTTGTTTACTGGTATTCCGGCAGGCATTTGCAATTCGTATCTAGTAACAGCGGGTCCGTGTGTGATTGATACTACTTTTGCAGGTATTCTGAAGCTATCCAATGTAGCCTCCAACATACTAGCCTTGATTTGATAATCCTCGCCTTCATCGGTCAATTTCATTGATTTGGTGGTGAGCAACTCTACAGGAGGCTTGACATAAGGGCTAGGCTTGGTATAAGGTGTGACTTTGTGCGGTGTAGGATTGATTTGTTGCATTTCCAATTGTTCTGGATGAACATTGGATTTTGATTTGTTGAGTGGTATACTATTAATCTCATTTGTATAATTAATAGTACCTGTACCATGATTTTGTGTCATATTGTTTTGCCCAAATTGGTAGTTAGGTGTAGGTCTAATAGGTATTGGCCTATCTGCAGGTCTTGGTGGTGCTACATAGTCATCTTCGTCATCATCCCACTTTGTAGGTACTACTTTTTGGCCAAAATTTATATCGCTCTCATTGTGCATATTCTTTGGCTCGTCAAACTTAACCCCACCATGGCGTTCCTCATCTTCGTGGAAAAATTGCTTTGGTCTATTGTTGGCACCCACGAATACATTATCTGTATTAGTCTGGGTGTTTTTGTTGTGTTGCATTAGGTTATTGATAGTCATATTGTCTGGAGTACTGAGTGGTACTGGTCCCGCACTACTCTTGCTGGTACGCTTGATGGAGTTAATGAATTCTTCGCCAAACAATTTTTTGGCAATCTCGTCATTACCAATATCATTGGACTGTTTTGCATTGTATCTATTGGCGATATTTAGTGGGTCGTTCATTATTCTTTCTTCGCGTTCTTTCTTTAGTGCCTCTAGTCGAGCATTTAGAGTAATAGCCTCGGGTTGAGCTTGGTCATCCAATTCAACATTAGTAGACTCGGCTACTACATTTACAGGGGTCTTGACTCTGCTACTGGTCTGAGTTAGTTTGTATGACATCATTCTACTATTTAGTTGAGCATAATCATGCATTTTGAGTTGTTGATCTATTACCAGTGCTACACCCAATACTAGTAAAATACTCAGGGCAATGTATGCACCAATAATATTAAATAAACTAGCTAAACCATATACCAGCATACCTACCAATATACCAGCAGGTGTAGCCTTTGATGTGTATACATAATTGATATACTCGCTGAATGTATATTCACTCACATTGGTGAATGCTAGCTGGAAGTATCCCATGAGTACTACAAACAATCCAATAATCACAGCAATATAAACACGAGGCATAATATAACGCTTTTTGCTAATCACTAGACTCATACCAATAATAGCACATGCTATCAGTATTGGATATGTGGCTAAACCAAATACGCCCAGTAACACTGAGCGAATGAATGGTAAAAAATTAATCGCGGTGAATAATAACAATAATACACTAACAATACTGAGGGACAAACCAAATTTGACCCTGGTAGATAGTTTTCTCGTATTCTCACCAATATTCCTACTAGTATATGTTTGCAACTCTCACTTACCTCCACCTTAGATAGTTTATTATACCAAACCGCGATAAAAAAGACAAACAAAATTGAATATATTTAATAATAAAATCGCAAAAACATTGATAATTTTTTCATTTTTTATTACTTTTGATACAATTATTCAAAAAAATCTTGTGGAGTTATTTCATCTGTATCACTCACAATACTATATGTGAATTTAGTATAATCCAAAATTTCTTTTACTCGGGTGTTTACTTGTTGTAATGTAACTTGATTGGCTAATGCTATCTTTTCATCTAATGTTTGAATTTTGTCATTGTATATATAACTTTTGAAATTTAGGTTCGCTACATCGCTCAATGCTTCTCTATTGAGTACTAAGCTGTTGATATAGATCATTTTTGCCTTGTCTAATTCCTCTTCTTGTAGTCCCTCATTCTTTACTTTGTCTAGTATATCTCGAATGGTCTGCAGTGTCTGTGTCGCTTTGTCTTTGTTGCATATAAAGGATATTTTGTTGATACCATATTCACTGAACCTACTACCATTGCAAGAAATGTGGTATACCAATCCCTTTTCTTCCCTAACACCTACAAACAATCTACTGCTCATACATCCACCTAGCATAATATTGCACATAGATTCTATCAAAGTATCAGGATTGGGGATATTGTATCCCGGCATAGATATAGCACAATAAAATTGTTTTGTATCCTTCTTTTCGTATACCTTTTTGGCTTTTGGCTCGCATAGTAATTGTGGCTTTGCGTAAGTAAAAGGCTCTTGGGAGTTGTCATACTTTGAGAACATATATTCATCTAACATTTGATAAATGTCATCTATTTTGAGTCCGCCCGCAGTACTCACTACTATTTTACCAGGTGTGTAATTTCTCAGTTTGAATTCTCTCAATTTTTGTATGGTAAAACCACTCACACTCTCCACAGTACCAGCCAAAGGATGCTGTATAGGAGTATTACAAAAAACATTGCTAATCATATTGGATTGGCAAATATAAGGATAGTCGTCCTCGTACATTTTGATTTCGCTACATACCACGGATTTTTCTTTTTGAAATTCTTCCTCAATATACTCAGTATTCACAAAGATATCACTCAGACATTGTATTGCTTCCTTGGCATTTTGAATTGTAGTAGTAATGTAATATACAGTCAACTCGTTAGATGTGTAAGCATTAAAGTGTCCACCTAGCCTATCCATTGTTTCTGCAATTTGTTGAGCAGTTTGATTTTTGGTACTCTTGAATGTCATATGCTCTAGCAAATGTGCTAATCCCCATTCATCATCTCGCTCATCTTTGCTACCTACCATTACACATATCTTGATACAGATTATCTTGCTGTCCTCTTGATAATCGTGCAATAATCTAATTCCATTTTTTGCATACTTGATTTGCATACTTGATACCTCTATACTATTAATTTTGTAATTTGAGTATAATACAAAATCAAAATAAACACAAGCATTATTGCTCCAAATTATCACTAATTGTGGTCACATTGTAGTTATTTGCCTTGCAATAATCCAAAATTTTGGGCAGTGCCTCCACTGTGGCTTGGGTAGGATGCATCAATACAAAATCTCCGCCAGCCATATTCTTGATAGCCCGATTATAAATCAAATCACTATCTTGGTCACGCCAATCAATAGTGTCTCGCGTCCACATAATTGTCTTGTAACCTAATGCACTTGCTCCTCTGAGTGTTGTGTCATTGTAGTCACCTGATGGTGGTGCAAACCAACACATATCTAGTTTTAGTAATTGTTTGACCATATTGTGTGTCTGTATTATTTCCTCTTGATTTGCCTCAAAATTGAGTTTGCTATGTTGCTTGTGCGAATATCCGTGATTGCCTATCTCGTGCCCTGCTTGAGAAATTTTTTGTAGCACATCTGGGTATTTTTTTACCCAAATTCCTCCCACAAAAAAAGTGGTACTAGCATTGTATTCTTGCATTATATCTAGCATTTTGTCTATATACTCTGTTCCCCAATACACATTGACCATAAGTGTGACATTGTTTTTGTTGGTATTACCATTGTAATACAAATTATTCGCGGTAGATACACTCACACTGGTGGCACTTGGTTCCATAAACATAATACCTCCTAGTCCAAATAATATACATAAGATTATCATATTGGTAATTATTATAGATAATTTACTCTTCACTACACACCTCGCATACTCTATGTAGTTATGGTATGCGGTAAATCTTTGATTTAGACACTTAAATTTCAAAATATAGACAAATGGTACAAATAACCAAACAAAAAAGTGAGCATTTTGCTCACAATTTAATCTTATACATATGTTAGATATCTATCGCAATAAGTATGATCAGTACAATCATCATCATAGTTCGGTAAAGAGCTACATTGACCAAACATACTAAATCCATTTGTTACACTTTGAGTACTCCATTTTGCTCTACTTGCAATGATACTCGTAAGATCAAAACATTGACTAAACATCGATTGCATATTTGTCACATTACTAGTATTCCACCCAGTTAGATCAATTGATGTTAATCCATTAGTCATGCTGAACATCCCCAACATGCTTGTTACATTAGTTACATCCCAGTTACTCAGATCCAATACAAATCCATCTGTGAAAAAGCACATCTCAAACATTGCCTCCATATTGATGACATTGTTGGTATTAAAATTATTAAATACAATGCTATTAATTTCATTATTCCAAAACATCATAGAACAATCATCGTTAGCATAGATTTTACCATCACTCAACACATAAATAGTATTACCTACATCGTATATTTTTGTCTCAGTCATACTATCTTGGGTGGATACTACCACACCGCTCAATCCATTTATTACATTATTGCCATCCACAATATATGTACCTACACCGTTAGAATATGTAGTATATCTATCGAATATAATATCCGTCCCCGTCAACTTGCTATTTATTTCATTGCCACTCAGCAGAGTGCTTGTTTTCATTAATGTAAAATATCCTGGGGTGTCAGCCGTATCTACTCGAGCATAGGTATAATCAGCCCGTTCACCATGGAATGTGGTACCATTACCACCCACTAGACTAGTACATCCACTAAAGACCTGATCTCCTACCTCAACACTGGCTGTACTCCAATTGTTACCTACATATATTGTGGTCAATTTGCTGGATAGAGAGAACATACTGTTCATATTGGTAATATTACTAGTATTCCAATTACTAAGGTCAAGTGTAACTAAGTTTGCGCAGTTAAAGAACATCTGATATGTGGTGTTCAC
>JAFVZD010000006.1 GCA_017508345.1 Clostridia bacterium
ACCCCGACGATATCGAGATGCTAGAGGATCTAATTATGGCAGCAATCAATGATGTCAACAAGCAAATTGACAAAAAAGTAGCTGACCTAATGCCTAATGTCCCAGGAGGATTGTTCTAGTTGAAAAACTTCATTTTGCCTATAGAAAAGTTGATTGCCGAATTTATGCGTCTGCCTAGCGTAGGTCGCAAGACCGCTACTCGCTATGCATACCAGATAATCAATATGCCAGACGAACATGCTCAATCATTTTGTGATGCTATACTTTTTGCCAAGCAAAATGTCAAGTATTGCTCTATCTGTGGTAATTTTACCGATACTGATATTTGTGATACTTGCGTGAAAGGCGACAGGAGAATAATTTGTGTAGTAGAGGAGTCAAAGGATGTACTCGCACTCCAAAAAGTGCGTGACTATTCTGGTACCTATCATGTGCTACATGGCATATTGAGCCCACTGGAGGGCAAAACCCCTGATGATATCCGTATCAAAGAATTATTGCACCGAGTGTCTACCGATGATGTTGTAGAGGTAATAATGGCTACCAACCCTACAGTAGAGGGCGAGGCTACTGCCTTGTATATTTCCAAATTGCTCAAACCACTGGGTGTCAAGGTGAGCCGTATTGCTCAAGGTATCTCACTAGGTACAGATATAGAATATGTTGACGAAGTCACATTGGGTAGGGCATTGACTGATAGGCGTGAATTATAGAGTAGCAAAGAGTAGATTGCTACTCTTTTTTCTTGTCCATATCCGCAATTTTTAATTTTGCATTAATGAATTTTTTTAAATTTTTGTACAAATTTTTACCTTTTTTGACTAGCAGTGCATCTTCTGCTTTTTTTGCTTCTTCTATCAATTGTAATAGTATAGTAGTATTATCCTTGGACATTTTTGCTTCCTTTTTAACCTAATTCAAAAATTTTTCATATACACATTAGATTAGTTTTTTGAGGTGTAATATGTTTGATGACGAAAAAATCCCTGATGATACTAGTATGAACGCGTTAGCACATAATTATGCATTACAAAATGTAGTAAAAGTAAACAAAGTATCCACACAGCACCATACCAATACGGATGCTATTATTTGGTCACAATACAACGAGTTGACTAACTTATTATCTAGACTAAGTAATTCTATCAATAGGTGTGATTTTCGTGAATATTTTACTCTGCTATTACCACAAAACCAACAAGAATTGCAATCCTTGATAGCATTGTATCCAGCGTTAGACCAGAGTAATGCTACCAATCCCATTTTTAATGCTTCCCCCGGCCCCAGCATCCAGTCCAATCTACGCTCTTATCTAATATTGGAGTTGCGTATCGTACAATCCCTAATTTCTCTCTTTGATGCCGAAACCGAATCCTCTCGCAAGACTCAATTACTCAACTTTATCAATAGACATATCAATAATATAATTACACTTTTATCCCGTACTAATACTAGATAAATATGATAAAATGTTTGCCAAATCCTACATAATGTGATATATTACTAATATGCAAATACAAATTACAGATACACTGCGTTCTTTAGCAGAAATATTTCATAATTCCGGATCTACCCTATATATAGTGGGTGGATATGTTCGCAACGCTATTTTGGGCTTTTGCGAGACCGATATAGACCTTTGTGGCGATATGACAGTAGAGGAGCTTCGTAATATTCTAGATAAGGATTTGTACAAAGTAGAGGTGGTCAATCCCAAGCTAGGTACTGTACACATCTTACCTAGATTTAGTGATGAGGAATTCGAATACACTACATTCCGAGCCGAAAACTACTCAGCCGGTGGTGCACATTCCCCTGAGGATGTTGTATTCGTCAAGGATATTAGCCAAGATGCAAGTCGCCGTGATTTTACCGCCAATGCTATTTACTATGATATCTACAATGATACTATTGTGGATTTTTATGACGGAGTGAATGATGTCAACTCTCGTATTTTACGCACAGTGGAGACACCCAATTATGTTTTTTCCAATGACGGACTCAGAATGCTCCGCCTAGTGCGTATTGCTAGTGAATTGGATTTTAGTATTGATGACACTTGCTTTGATACTGCAATAAATATGGTCTCTCAACTCAAAGATATATCACACGAGAGATTCAACAAAGAGATTGTCTCCATACTATTCGCTGACTACAAGTATCACCATATCCACAATCCACACGCACCAGTAATGGGAGTCAATCTGTTGTCCAAAATGCACGCGTGGCAGTATATTTTCCCAAAACTCGCAGAGATAGTAGGCGTGGATACATTCAATACGCGTTTGCAGGGTAATTGGTGTCAGCTCCTTGCTCTTGCTCCACCACCACACAGGATTACAGCATTTGTGGTGGATATACTACGCACATTAGAACTCCCTCCAACATCTCAATACATTAGAGACATCTTGGGCGTTAGTGGCATAATGTTGCAAAAGTCCGAGGTTCAATTGCAGACCAACATTATCCTAGCATATTATGATATTTTGAATGGCTTTCGTGATGATACTACTATGAGGTTATTTATCCAAGCACATAGCAATATGCTGGATAGGATTTTGGGATTTACTAGCCTTAGTATGGATGTCAATAATTTTTACCTCACCCGCGACCTAATGGTTATGGATGGCGTGCCTATGACTCTCCAAGATCTCGCTATCACAGGTAATGACCTAATTGAGCATTTTCCTCAAATACAAAAGCAACAATATTCTACAATACTTAGAGAATTACTCAGTACTTGTTGCCTAATGCCTGAGGCTAATACAAGAGAAAAATTGTTCTCTATTATAAAATACAAGTTTGACAAATAATTTTGGCAAAATCATTGACTTTTTATTTTGTTTATAATATAATTTACCAAAGCAATGATGAGAGACTAGTATATAGATGCGTTAGTACTTAGAGAGCGGTCGATGCTGGGAATACCGTTACTAACCTCTATAGAATTCACTCTCTAGCACTCTGCTGAATGGTCATCCACTTAGTAGGTAGGGCGTTTTGTCCACGATACGGATTTATCCAAAAAGAGTGCCTTACCACTTTTGTGGTAGGGAACTTAGGTGGTACCACGGAGCAGTTACTTCGTCCTAAGGTTTTTTAGGGCGGGGTTTTTATTTTTATTAGGAGATACAATATGCAGAACAAATTAAAAGAATTAACACAATCCACTTTGCAATCTATTGCCAATGCTACATCCAAGGCAGACATATACGCCATCAATACCGCTATCTTAGGTAAGAATGGTGAGTTGTCTCTGTTGATGCGTGGGCTAAAAGATTTGTCCGCAGAGGAGCGTCCAGCAGTAGGTGCTATGATGAATAGTTGTCGTGACTCTATTAATAATGCAATCAAGGCAAAAGAGCAAGAACTGGATGACATAGAGTTAAATCAAAAATTGGCTAACGAACATGTAGATGTTACCATTCCAGTCAAGCCTTATGTATCTGGCACTAGACACCCTATGGAGTTACTCCAACAAGACCTCATAGATTATTTTGTAGGGCTAGGCTTCGAGGTGCGTGATGGCAACGAGATTGAGAGCGATTACTATTGCTTTGAGGCACTCAATATACCTAAAGATCACCCAGCTCGTGATGCTCAGGATACCTTCTACTTTGACCCAGAGCGTGTACTGCGAGTACACACATCTGCTACCCAAATCAGGACTATGGAGGCACAATGCCCACCTATCAAGATGATTAGTACAGGCAAAGTATACCGTGTAGATGAGATAGATGCTACTCACTCTCCAATATTCCACCAGTTCGAGATATTGGTGGTAGATGAGCATTTGTCTGTTGCTGACCTAAAAGGTATATTAGAGGGACTCATCAAACACCTGTTTGGCGAAAAAGCTTCTATTAGACTACGCCCATCATTCTTCCCATTCACCGAGCCTAGCGTAGAGGTAGATGCTACTTGCCCATATTGTGGTGGCAAAGGCTGTAATATCTGCAAAGGCACTGGTTATATAGAGTTATTGGGTGCTGGTATGGTCAACCCAGTGGTATTAGAGAATTGTAATATTGATAGTTCCAAATACACTGGTCTAGCTGCAGGCCTAGGACTAGATAGATTAGCAATGATTAGATATGGTATTACAGATATCCGTGATCTATACGACAACGATATTAACTTTTTAAAACAATTCAAATAATTTTTTAGGGGAAAATATATGATTATTACTTACAAATGGTTATCCGACTTCGTGGATATATTAGACTTGTCACCATACGAGGTCGCAGACAAATTCACTATGATAGGTTATGAGGTGGATGAGGTCAAGGTGCTTTCCAAAGGAATGGAGAGGGTAGTGGTAGGCCAGATTACCAAATTATCCAAGCATCCTAATGCTGAGAGATTGCAGATCTGTACCATAGATATCGCCGAGAAAAAACCTATCCAAATTATTACCGCCGCTACCAATGTTTTTGAGGGAGCATTGGTGCCAGTAGCACTAGATGGTGCAAATTTACCTAACGGTCTCAAGATAAAATCTACCGATATGCGTGGCGAATTGTCCCAAGGTATGCTATGCTCTGGAGAAGAATTGTGTATCACAAATGACATTTATCCGGGGGCAGAGACTCACGGTGTGACTATTCTGGGCCCAAAAGATTGTGTTGCCGGAGACAATATTGCCAAAGTACTAGGCCTAGACGATGTAGTTTATGATATATCCGTGCTATCCAATCGTCCTGATTGTCAGAGTGTCAAGGGATTGGCAAAAGAATTGGCTGCCGTACTAGATAGGCCACTCAAAGATATCAATTTCAAATACCGTGCTACCTCATTAATGTCACCTCTATCACTAGAGATAGAGACTGACAATTGTACATTCTATTTGGCTTGTGTCGTGAGAGATGTGGTATTGGGCCCTAGCCCACAATGGTTACAGCAGAGACTACGCCTAGTAGGTTTGCGTCCTATCAACAATATCATTGATATTACCAACTATGTTTTGTGGGAATTGGGTCAGCCAATGCACGCATTCGATTACAATAAGATTGCCAACGAGACTATATGTGTGCGTATGGCAAAGAATGGCGAAAAGATTGAGGCGTTGAATGGTGAAACATATACTCTCAATGACCAAATGATGGTTATTGCAGACGCAAAAAAACCTATTGGTATCGCTGGTATAATGGGTGGTAAAACATTCAGTATCAGCGACAACACTACAGATGTCGTATTTGAGAGTGCCGTATTCAATCGTGCCAATATCCGCAAGACTTCTCGTGCACTAGGTTTGCGTTCTGATGCCAGTGCTAGATACGAGCGTGGTGTAGAGCCTGTATCCGCTGTGGCTGGTCTAGATAGAGCATTGGCGCTAATTCAAGAGCTCAAGATTGGTAAGATCAATAACCAAATTATTTCCAACACTGCTTTTCAATCCAAAGGCAAGAGTATTTCTTTCCCACTTGCTTTTGTTTCCAAATTGTTGGGTGTCACCATTCCTGAGGTTGATATCGTGAGAATTTTGGGGAATTTGGGTATTGTTACTACTATCAAATCAGGTAAAGTTACTTGCCTCATTCCTACTATCCGTACCGACATAACAGGCCCTGCTGATATTGTAGAGGAGATTATTAGATTGTATGGCTATGACAATATACCTGCTAGTACATTAGAGCATACTGCTGTGACCCGAGGTGCACTATCTCCTAGTACTGTACTTTCTCGTAATATCATTGCCACTATGCTCACTACAGGTGCTCATCAGGCCATCAATTACTCATTCACCTCGCCTGCTGAGTTTGACAAATTACTATTGCCATCAGATAGCCCTATGCGTCAGGTTATGCAAATAGCCAATCCACTCAGCCTAGAC
>JAFVZD010000063.1 GCA_017508345.1 Clostridia bacterium
AAAAAAGCAAGTATGGGTTATAATAGTAGTTAGAAAAAATGAGGTGAATAGGGTTGGAAGAAGTCAAAAAGAACAAGAGAGCATTTGCACAAAAGAGTCAGAGTGTAATAAAGCAAATGGGTACAAGTTTGGATGGATTGAGTAATTTAGAGGCGGGTGCTAGGTTGGAGCAATTTGGAAAGAACGAATTGCAGTCCGCCAAGAAGCACGGTAAGTTGTATAGATTTTTTAGTCAATTCAAGGATATAATGCTAATCATATTATTAATTGCTGCGGCAGTGAATACTGTATTGGCTATCGTACAACAAGCATATGCAGACCTAGTGGATGTGGCAATAATACTTACTATTGTGTTACTCAATGCTATTGTTGGTTATATTCAAGAGAACAAAGCAGAAGACGCACTCAATACGTTAAAGCGGATGTCGCAACCTTTTGCACGTGTCAAGCGAAATGGTGTGGTGCAAAATGTCTTGACTACGGATGTGGTACCGGGTGATATTATTGTATTAGAAGCGGGAGATGTGTGTTGTGCAGACATTAGGCTAATACAGAGTGCTAGTTTGCAATGTGATGAGAGTTCGCTAACGGGAGAATCCACCCAAGTCAATAAGGATGCGGATGCAGTTCTAGCCGAAAAAACGCCTTTGGGTGACAGAGTGAATATGGTGTTTGCGGGGAGTGTGGTATCCTATGGTAGGGGGTTGGGTGTAGTGGTGGCTACGGGTATGAATACAGAAATGGGCAAAATTGCAGAGATGTTGAATACCACAGAGGATGAGAGCACACCTATTCAACAAAAGTTGACTAAATTGGGAAAAGTAATTAGTGTTATAATTATATTGGTGGCAATTCTCATTTTCTTAATCAATGTAGTAATTATTTCGGCTCATAGTGTGGTGGAGGCATTGATGTTGAGTATTGCTATTGCGGTGGCAGCAATTCCCGAGAGTTTGCCAGCTGTGATTACAGTAATATTGTCTTTGGGTGTATCACGTATGAGCAAACAACGTGCAATAATACGTAAAATGCATGCAGTAGAGACATTGGGTTCTTGTCAAGTAATATGTAGTGACAAGACTGGTACGCTTACTCAAAACAAGATGACAATGCAATTTATTTATACGGATAATCAAATAATAGATTGTGCAGACTTGGATAGAGATAGGTACAATTTATTGCTAACGGCTATGGCATTGTGTAATGATGTTGCCAAGGGTAAAGATAATTATGTTGGGGACCCGACAGAGATAGCTTTGGTAGAATACACCAACAAAATGGGCGTAGATAAATATATAATAGAAAAGCAAATGCAGAGAGTTGCGGAGTTGCCATTTGATTCTAATAGAAAAATGATGACTACATTCAATATCACGGGTGACGGTATTGTAGGATATACAAAGGGTGCACCTGATGTGCTACTCAATAATTGTACCAAAATACTTATTGGTGGAAAAGTCAATACTATTAGTGACAAGGATAGAAGGGACATCTTAAATAATCTAGAAGTGCTGAGTAGCAAGGGACTCAGAACATTGGGAGTGGCATACAAGGCTCATAACGGACAAAAATATTCTTTGCAAGATGAAAAAGACCTAATATTTGTGGGTATACTAGGTATGCGTGACCCACCTAGGGCGGAGGCACGAGAGGCAGTAGAGATGTGCATTAGTGCGGGTATCAAGCCTGTGATGATTACGGGAGACCATGTGTCTACTGCTAGGGAAATAGCCCGAGAAGTGGGAATATTTAAGGATGGCGATATAATACTCACAGGTGCAGAATTGGACAAGATGAGTGATGAAAAATTTAAGGATATTATCCAAAATGTATCTGTATATGCTAGGGTTAGTCCAGAGAATAAGGTTAGAATTGTGGATACTTGGAAAGCCATTGGTAAGGTGGTGGCAATGACAGGAGATGGCGTAAATGATGCACCTAGTATCAAGCGAGCAGATATTGGCGTAGGTATGGGTATCACGGGTACCGAGGTTACAAAAGAAGTGGCAGATATGGTACTGACAGATGATAATTTTGCTACAATA
>JAFVZD010000064.1 GCA_017508345.1 Clostridia bacterium
AACTTTCGTATGGCATTTTGAGATAGCGATGTCCATTCCTAGGTTTTGACCATTTTTGAGTAAATAACGAGTAATGAGAGGATAATTATGTCTACAGAAAACAATATGGATCCTAACACATCTACTACGCCTAATAATACCGAGGCGCCAGTCACTCCGCAGGACACTGCACCCAAGGCTACCGCGCCAAAATCTACGCCTGCCAAAATCAATGCCAAGCGTACAAAAAAGAATGTAACCATATCTAGCGACCGCAGACGCAAGAGCGGTAAGGCAGTGAAGCAAACCAAACGCACTGCGATAATCATATTGGTTATTACATTAATAATAATATCTGCCACGGCAACTGTCCTAGTAGTTACTCTGGGTAATAAAACTGTACCTACCAGTCATGTCAAGGTGGAGATTACTCCTACACTGATATCTGGTGGTACATCCACCCCTCTCGCTGAGACCGATGTATTTGAGTTTGATAACGAAACAGGTACTACATCCAAGGTGGGTAAATCAATAGAGGTTAATTTAGTAGGCGAGCAGTATGTAGTATACCAGTACAGAATCTACAATCAGTCAGACAATTATGTTACATTTGAGATAGATATCCCAGATGTCAATTCTGACAACTTCAAAATCACATACCTAGACAACACATTAGGTGCCGCAGAGCAACAATATCAAAATCAAGTATCTGGCTCACTAAAAGGTCAAGAGGTACGCGACATCTCATTGATGTTTAAGGTGGACAATGTCCAATCTGACGCAACAATAATGGGAACCCTAACATTAACAATAATTATGGTGTAATAATATGGCAACAATAACTACCACTACCGCGTTGGCAGACAGCAAGTATGACCAGAAAGAATTACAACGAACAGCAGAAAAACTGAAACAAAAGTATAGTAAAAAGCGTAAACTGAACGAAAAGAAAGTACTCAAACAAAAGACACCTGCACAAAAAGTTTGGTCCGTGATATCTACTATACTAGTTTCTCTATTAATAGTAGTATCATGTATGTTGTGCCTAACCTGTGTAATAGGTAGAGTACAGAATGTGCCACCATCCTTTATAGGTTACAACTATATGCAAATTGCCACCGGTAGTATGGTAGCCAGTGGCTTTGATGTAGGTGACAAAATAGTAGTCCGTGCAGTGGACCCTGATTCACTAAAACCCGGTGATGACATCGCATTCTATGTATACCGCAACGATTACCGTGAATCCTATGACCGCACTATTACCGAGATTACAGAGTACGCACCATCCACCCGCTACACATTTAGCCCTCGTATGCTACTAGGTTTGCAGACTGCCGAAATCCAAGAGGCAGCCAATCCAAAACTAGCCACACAGATAGTTTTCCACAAAATTGTGACTGTCTACGAGGACGAACTAGGGGAGAGATGGTTCAAGACTCGTGGTACATCCAATCCAGTTAATGATATCTGGAATGTCAACGAAAAAATGGTGGTAGGAATCTATGATACAGGTACCGGCGGTCAAATAATAGGTGGAGTACTCAATTTCATCACCTCCACTTGGGGATTGCTATTAGTATTACTACTACCTCTAGTATTGCTAGCAATTATGCTACTAAAAGACCTATTCAACCGTGCTAGATTCGCCGTGCTAGAGTACGATATAGTAGAGGAAAAGCGTAAACTGACAGATGAGATTTGTGTAAAGTGTGGAGTAGGTTATCATATGGATACCAAGACCAAATACAAGGTACTAGTGCATGCCAGTGATGATGAAAAAGCCGAGTACTGTGCACTACTATGGAGGGATGGTACCACACCTGACGCAGTCAAGAAATATTGTGCAAACAAAGAAATCGATATGGAATACAACCGCAAATTATTGGCTATCAACCGTGAATGTGAAAAGATGTTTAACGAGGGTCAGAGCCACACCAAGATTGCTAAGTACTACCTAACCGAAAAAGAAAAGTTGCAAGACACTCACAAACGCGAGACCGAAAAAAACAAAAAAATGAAAAAAGTTAACAAAACAAAATAATCAATACAACTTTTTTACTACAATTAACTCATACAAAATAAAGTGCAAATCCAGCACTTTATTTTTATTTACCACCCCAATTCCAAACAACTTGTGAATAAATACAACTTTTTGATAACCCCCTCACAAACTGCACCACAATATAAATCTCTATATCAACTAGTAAGACTTATAGATATGAATACAACTTTTTTTGATACCCCCCGTACAAATCCCAACACAATATACTTGCATTTACCCAACAATAGACACAATATTTATACTACCCATTTTCCCAAAAGCAAAAAAATGTACAATCAAAATAATTTTGATAAATTTCAAAAAAATGTCTAAATTAAGTTGCGTCATTTTTGCATATATGATATACTTTTGACATAACCTAAATATAAAAGGAGAATAATATGGCAAAGAACAAGGATACTACAGAAATGAAAAAAACACCATTCAATGCATTCAAAAAAGGTGCATTGACTATCGCTCTAGCTGGAGCATTGGTTACCGCCCCTATTATGCTAGGTGGTTGTGACCCTACACTAGACCTAAAGGGAGCAACATTCCACACAGGTACACAATATTCTGCTGAAACAGGTGAATTGGGAGACTTCTTTTATGACACCGACGATTGCGATATTTACCAAAAGACCGCTGATGGCTGGACACTAATCTCCAACATCAAGGGTGATCAAGGTGCTAACGGTGCTGCATGGATTACAGGTAGTGCAGTAACTGGTACTGGTAACAGTATCAATGCAACTGTACAAGGTGCTCGCATTGGTGACCTATACCTAAATGACACTGGTGCTAATGCTGGTAACCTATACAAATGTACCGCAGCCAACACTTGGCAATTCATAATCAACATCAATGGTGAGGATGGTGAAGATGGTGAAACTCCTACTCCTATCAAGGGTGACCGTGGTGCTACATGGATGATAGGTGCATTGGTAACTGGTACTGGTAACAGTATCACCGCAAATGTACCTGATGCAGTAGTAGGTGACCTATACCTAAATATCACAGGCGATGACGCTGGTAACATATATCAATGTACTGCCGAGAACACTTGGAAATATTTGGTAAACATCAATGGTGAGGATGGCGAAGACGGCGAGGATGCTAGTAACGAAATCCTAGACAACTACTATTATTCAGTATCTAGTGCTGACGAACTAGACGCACTAATTGATGATGGTGCACAATGCTTCAAGTTGAATGCAGACATCGTGTTGAATCAAGCACTAGTTCCTACCACTGATATGAATTTTGACCTAAACAACTTTACACTATCATACAATGGTGCTGACAGAATGGAGATTCACGCACAAGGCCCAGAAGAGGGTGACAAAACTCCAATCAATGTTGAATTTAGAAATGGTAAAATTGATTTCCGAAACACAAATGGTTCATCTACAATCGTAGTAGATACAGGATGTTCTATCACTATGCGTGATGTAGATTACACATCCGACTCTACCGCATTATTCCCTAGAGGAGATACTGCCAAGGTTGAGATTATAGACTCTACTATTACAGCTAAAGCATATGCTGTAGGTACCAACGCTTCACTCAAGAATGGTGTACCTGAATACATGGGTATCCAGATAGTGCTAAAAGACTCCGTATTGACCTCAACATCTGATGACTTTGACAACACCGCAGTAATGATTAATGTACCGGGTTCTCTAAGCATTGATGGTTGTGAACTAACTGGTGACAGACAAGCATTGCTTGCTCGTGGTGGTGACACCATTATCCGCGACACCAAGTTGATTTGTACTGGTGACTACCTAGAGAAGAATACAGCCGCTGACAGAGCTAAATACCAACCAACTCCAAATGCCCTTAATCCTATGATGTTTGAATTCAACACAGCATGGGGTACAGGTAACGCAGTGCCATCTGCTGCTATAGTAGTAGGTAACAACACTGCTGGCTATTACCAATACGAGACAAACATTGATATAGACAATGTAGAGATTATCTCTGAGCGCTATAATACTCCAAAAATCGTTGCTAATGGTAACCCAGGAGAGGACCTAGGTACAAACATCGTTATGGCAGGCCTAGAATTTAGTGAGGAATTTGCTTTCACAACTAGACTAGGTGCTAACCTAAATATCCGTATCCTAGTTAGTACATATGATGAATTAATAATGATGGCTTCAGGTGCAGAACAAGGTTATATATATACCATCCTGTTTTCGCGACGGGAAATCATACATTCCAAAAGTTATTTTTTCCCCAAGGCGTGGAATAATAAACATTCCCGGCAACTCTTCATGTACAATTGCAAAAGG
>JAFVZD010000065.1 GCA_017508345.1 Clostridia bacterium
AGGACCAAGATTGCACTATACTCAAAGAATCCTAATATTGACTGCGTGGGTACATGTGTAGGTGTTGGCGGTGCGCGTATCAACGCTGTGATTAACGAATTGAATGGTGAGAAAATTGACATCATTCGTTGGTCCGAGGATATATTCGAGTTTATCGCTGCTTCACTCAACCCAGCTGAGGTTAATAGTGTGGAGATTAATGAGTTAACCAAATCTAGTAAAGTTATCGTACCAGATAACAAACTCAGCCTAGCTATAGGCAAAGGTGGTCTCAATGTTCGTCTAGCTGCCAAATTGACAGGCTGGAGTATAGATGTCAAGAGCGAGAGCCAATCCAAATTGGATGAGCAAAAAGCATCTGAGATGAATGACTTATCTCTAGACAAGGTGGACGCAATGGATATATTCGAAGACTTGGAGACATTAGACTAAGAAAAAGGAGTGGCTATGTCTGCTACAAAAAAAATACCCGAGCGTATGTGTGTGGTTTGTCGCCAAATGCGACCAAAACCCCAACTGATTCGTTTGGTATTAATAAATAATGAGATTACTATAGATACTACTCAAAAATTACCCGGTAGAGGTGTGTGGCTAGATCGTGATATAGAGTGTGTCCGTAATCTACAAAAGAGAAAAGTACTGAATAGAGTATTCAAAAGAGATGTTCCTGAATCAATTTACCAAAAATTGGAGGATATCGTGAATGGATGAGATTGCTATTTCCAAGTATGTGGGATTGGCTATTCGTGCCGGCAATGTTGTGTATGGTATAGATAATATCAAGAAGTTTTCAAAAAAGATCAATCTAATCATATGTTGCCATACCGCATCTACTAATTTGCAAAAATCATTATCAAGATTGGTACAAGTTAACGGGTTACCTGTTGTTCAACTAGCAGAACACACATTGGATAGCCTCATACATACTACCAATTGTAAAGCTATAGGCATCACTAATCCGCACCTAGCGGAGCAAATAAAATTGCTAAAATAAGGAGTGTTAATTTGACAAATCAAGCAAGTAATAACAACAAAAAACCAGTGAGTTTTGATAATCTACGCGCATTAAATCAAATCAACAATGTAGAATTGTCCAAACTAAATAGTATGGCAGAAAAAATGCTGACTCAAGTGGAGACCATCGCCAAAGATATTCGTGCTAATATCCGCAAAATAAAAGATGGCAAAGATGCACCAAAACAAGAGCCAGTAGCTGTAAAGGCAGAGCCAGTTAAACCCCAAAATACACAAAAAGTGCAACAGCGTGTATTCAATGTGGATGGCAAGCCTGCTTTCAACAAAAAACCTGCAAAACCTTTTGAACAGGGTGATAGACGCAAACCAAATAACAACCAGCATCACACACAACAACCACAAAAACCTAGACAACAAAAAACTGATGCTGTGGATAGGTCTGCTACACCTAGTTTTGTAGTCCCTACAAAACGCGGTTTTGACAAGAAAAAGGATGACCGCAAGGACAGGAGTTTTGATAGAGAAGGCAAGTCCAAAAAGAGTCTAATGCGTAGAGGATTGATAGAGGAGAGCAATATTA
>JAFVZD010000066.1 GCA_017508345.1 Clostridia bacterium
GCGAGGTAGGAAAAGTTTCGCCAGAGATGTAGTCTGTGATAAAGTGCTTGCGTTTGTTGAGTTTTAGCCACGGGGCGAGGGCGCGTTTTATCTCGCCGCCTGTACCATGTGAGCCATAGCCATGTATAATCTTTAACACGCGAATACCTTCCATTCTACACAGGTTAATCTCGGTCTCGATATTGGCTAAGGCAATGGCTACGGTTGGGTTATCCAATTTTACATTAAAAGTCTTGTAATACATATTATTTCCTATTATTGTGACCTGCACTACCCAATACATTGGTCATTTTGTCCTCTAGGAATTGGCGTAATTGGTCTTTTGCATATTGTAGGTATTCTCTAGGAGTGTAGCATTCTGGATGTTCTATGAGATAACGGCGAATGCTAGCTGTGTATTTGATGCGGACATCGGTGTCACAATTAATCTTGCTGACTGCGGTAGTACATGCTTGGCGAAGTAATTGTGGTGGTACACCTTGGGCACCTTTCATTACTCCACCCCATTCGTTAAATTCTGCCAAAATCTCTGGTGGTACGCTACTAGCACCATGGAGTACTATAGGGAATTTTGGCAAAAGAGCCTCTATCTGGCTCAATATATCAAAGCGTAGTGTTGGTTGGGATTTGAATTTGTACGCACCGTGGCTAGTACCTATGGCTACTGCTAAGCTATCTACTCCGGTGAGAGCCACAAATTCTGCAGCTTCCTCTGGGTTGGTATAAATACTGTGGTCCGCCTGTACATCGTCCTCAATGCCAGCTAGAGTACCCAATTCACCCTCCACCACCACACCGTGGTCATGAGCATATTGTACTACTTTTTTGGTGAGTGCGACATTCTCTTTGTAAGGCAAGTAACTACCATCTATCATTACACTATTGAAGCCCGCTTGTACACAAGTCTTGACTACATCAAATGTTTTGCCGTGGTCTAGGTGGAGAGCGATTGGCACGGTAGTATTGTGCAATACGGAATTCATCACATCGCATACATACTCTGCACTGGTGAATTTGAGTCCGCTCTGACTCATAGCCACTATTACAGGGGATTGTACATTTTCGGCTGCGTCTACGATAGCACGCATTACCTCTATACTACTGAAATTGAATGCACCTACAGCGTATCCATCACGAAGTGCCAAATCCAGCATTTTTCGTTCGTTAAATAATTTTTTTGACATACAAAAACTCCTTGATTTTTGTTATACTATACCAAAAATTAGTAAATTTAGCAAATATTTTTAAATAATTAGTTTAATTTATTTGTGTTTTTTTAAAAAAAATTATATAATAGAATAATTATCAATCAAAAGATTAAAATAATAGAGAGGTCAACTAATGTTAAGTGTAGTAATTACAGCGAATAAAATAGTGGATAATGTCTATGAACGCAACCAAGAGATTGTCAAGATGTTGATTGCGAGCAAAGTGGAATATGACATTACCTATGTGTGTACTGAGGATTATGGCGACAGACAAGCATTGAGTACATTGGTACAAGATATGCCGAGCCACGGATTGATAGTAATGGACAAGGATAGTAATATCAATACTCAAGTATATGCAGGTTTATCCAAAGCGAATGGTAACGAGGTATTGCTACTAACTATTGACACCAATCTAGACCTAATAGAGGAGATACTACAAAAGCGTGAAGATGGTTATGAGAGTATTGTGGTACAAAAGAAATCAAAAGGCATACTGAGTATTATTACTAGTATTGGAGTGGGCACATATGCATTTGGGCAAGCATGTATGGGTAAACTAAAGGATATGTGTAATGATAGCAATATTGCGTTACTTACACCAGAGACTGTCAATGAGATAACATTTGATGCGTCGATGTGCAAAGAAAGCAGGATAACCAATAGGCAACCTGACAAAACGCATATTATGCTAAAGCGAGCCACATTGTATGACACCCCTACCCCACTAGAACAAAAGCCGATGAAGTCACTCACAGCATTAGGTTGGGCATCCACATTGTATTATGCAGCGTTATTGTGTATGATGGTAGTATTCCCATTCTTTAATAGCGGAGTGTATACTTGGTGGATGATATTGAGTATTGTGCTATGGATAGCCTTGGGTGTATTCAGTAGTGTGATAGTGGCCAAAGACAATAGCACTACTAGGCTAAAGAATGGAGTGCCTTTGGACTTGGCGGGTAATGCTATAATGAAGGTAGTTAGTTTTACTGAGTTTGGTAATGGCACAAAAGTATTCCAGAATACAGAGAAAGAACAGGCAGAGGATGTGGTAGCAGAGCAAAACAATATTGTACCTACCACAGCAGAGGATACCACTACCCAACTCAGTGCAGATATAGTAGCCAAGGCTAACAAAAAGGAAAAGACAAAGGCTATCAAAGAACCAGAAAACAACAAAGAGGAGACGGAAAGCAAAATTCAGAAACGCGGTCGTCCAAAGAAGCAAGTGAGTGCTGATGCACCAAAACGCCCTAGAGGTAGACCAAAAAAAGAAATTGTAGAGAGTGATGAGCCTAAGAGAGCGAGAGGCAGACCTAGAAAAGAAAAAGTAGAGAGCGATACTCCTAAGCGACCTAGGGGCAGACCAAAAAAACCAGTAGTAGAGAGCGAGGCACCAAAGAGGCCAAGAGGTAGGCCAAAAAAAGAAATAAATTAATGAGGTAAGATATGAAAGCGATTAGAATAGGAATAAATGGTTTCGGTAGAATAGGTAGGCTGGTGGCTCGAGTAGCCAGCCAAAATCCAGCAGTACAATTGGTAGCAGTGAATGACCCATTCATGGATGCTGAGTATGCTAGTTATATGTTTGAGTATGACACAGCACACCGTAGGTACAATGGTAAGGTATCACACAAAAAAAACAAGTTAGTGATTGATGGCAATGAGATTGCTTTTTATAGTGAAAAAGAGCCAAAAAATATCCCTTGGGGAGAAAATAAGGTGGATATAGTAATCGAGTCTAGTGGGAAATTCAAGTCCAGAGAGGATGCACAGGCTCACATTGATGCGGGTGCAAAAAAGGTAATCATATCCGCTCCGGGCAAGGAAGTGCCTACCATTGTTTTGGGTGTAAATGATGAGACACTTACCAAGGATATGGATATAGTATCCAATGCGAGTTGTACTACCAACTGTCTAGCACCTATTGTAAAGGTATTGGATGATAATTTTGGTGTAGCGGAAGGATTGATGAGCACTATTCATGCTACTACCGCTACCCAACTAACTGTAGATGGCACATCCAAAAAGGATTGGCGTGGTGGTCGTGCTGCTAGTGCCAATATTATACCTAGTAGTACGGGGGCTGCAAAACTCATAGGTGTAGTAATACCACATCTAGCGGGCAGGCTGACAGGAATGTCATTCCGCGTACCTACTATCAATGTAAGTGTGGTAGACTTGACTGTAAAACTAGAAAAATCCACCACATACGAGGAGATTTGTGCCGCTATGAAACAAGCGAGCAAGACTACTCTCAAAGGTATACTGGGTTACACAGATGAGGCTGTAGTATCCAGTGACTTTAATACAGACCCTAGGTCTAGTATATTTGATGCTGAGGCAGGAATTATGCTAAATCCTAAATTTGTAAAAGTTGTGGCGTGGTATGATAATGAGTGGGGTTACTCCAATAGAGTGATAGAATTGGCTATCAAAATGATGAAAGTTAAATAAACAAAAAACACTTTGATAATTCATATAACCTTTGAAATTAGCAAAAAATAGGCACTGTTTGATGCCTATTTTTTTATATAAATACTTATTTTAATCCAATAATCACTCAGTTATGTGGTTGTTTGAAATAATAATGAATGCTATTTAACTTAGACAATGTATTCTCCTTTTATTGTATAGATTGTATGACTTTGTAGCAATTTTGTTGGAAATATTGTTGAAAAAATAATAATTATATAGTATAATCTAATATTCAACCAAGGAGGAAAATGTTATGCGATGTCCTAATTGTGGGGCGAAATTCCAAAAAAGTGCTAATATTTGTCTAAAATGTGGTACCAAACTAAGTCAGATACAGAATGCCTCTAATGTGGATGCTGTGAAAGCTAGGCAAGAATATCAGCCAGAAAAAGTAGTCTACTCTACTGTTTGGCCTAAGGATTTGAATTACAAAAAAACATTGTTGCTTGCGATATTTTTGGGGCTATTCGGTGCACACAGGTATTATACCAAAAATCACATTCCGGCAATCATAATGAGTATTTGTAGTGGATTGTTTATAGTGTATTTTGGCGTATTGGGAATAATATTCAAGGGTTATAGTATAGAATTGGTAGGTGCTCTGACTGCGGACCAGATATTCAGTATGTTTACGGGATTGATTGCTATGGTGGGTGCGGTAATGCTCATATTGTGGGTATGGGATATTATCAAAATTTGTACAAAGAGATTTAAGGTGCCAGTAGTGCTGGCGGATAGGTGATATTATGCAAAAGAATGAGACAATTGTAGTGGGTATGTCGGGCGGTGTGGATAGCAGTGTCACTGCTCTGTTACTCAAGGAACAGGGGTATAATGTGGTGGGATTGTTTATGAAAAATTGGGAAGAAAAGAATGCCAATGGCGTGTGTACTGCTACACAAGATTATGATGATGTACGCCGTGTGTGTGACAAAATTGGTATACCATACTACTCTGTCAATTATTCCAAAGAATACTATGAGCGAGTGTTTGAGTATTTTTTGGATAGTTACAAGAAAGGTTGGACCCCCAATCCTGATGTACTCTGCAATAGGGAGATAAAATTTGGTCCATTCCTAGACCAAGCACTGAGGTTGGGTGCGGACAAGGTGGCTACGGGGCATTATGCCAAATTAGACCAAGATGGAGACAATTATTTACTAAAAAAAGCAACGGACAAGAATAAGGACCAGAGTTATTTTTTGCACCAATTACGCCAAGACCAATTAAGATATGCGATGTTTCCTCTGCAAGATTTGACCAAACCTCAGGTTAGAGAATTGGCGAAAAAAGCAGGGTTAATTACTGCAACAAAAAAAGATAGTACGGGAATATGTTTTATAGGAGAGAGGAATTTCAAACAATTTTTGTCACAATATTTACCTAATCAACCAGGAGAAATCAAGAGCACTACGGGCGTAAGTCTAGGCAAGCACGATGGATTGATGTACTACACACTGGGGCAACGCAGGGGGCTAGGAATAGGTGGTGTAGCCAACAGTACAGGAGAAGCATGGTTTGTAGTAGACAAAGATTTGACCACCAACACACTAATAGTTACCCAAGGGGACGAGTCCTCACTCTACTCTGCTGGGCTAATTGCTAGGGATTGCAATTGGATACCTAAGTTACCAACTCAAAAAGAATTCCACTGCTATGCAAAATTTAGGTATAGGCAAGCGGACCAAAAAGTAAAGGTACAAATACTGGATGATGATAGTATGAGGCTAGTGTTCGCAGAACCACAAAAAGCAATTACACTAGGACAATATGCGGTACTCTATGATGAGGATGAAAATTGCCTAGGAGGTGGCGAGATTAGTGAGATTTTGAGATAGGTATTTTTTGTACAAATTGCACAAAATTATACGAACCAAAAAAATTATTACTTTATAGATAAAAAACACAAGTTGCTCACAATTACCCAATATGGGAATGGAATACTAAAACTTGTGTTTTTTGTTTGTCTTGAGAAGATTTATTATTTGTTGATTAACATTGAGCGAAAACCAAAATTTTGTTTTACATAAGCCAGATTAGCATCAGATGCATAAGAGAATATACCTGCGTCTTTACCATTAGTGCTACTACCACCATAAAGTATACCACAAGTTAACATTTCAACATTTGTTACAGCACAAAGGTCAGTAACACCATAATCATTACTTTCTGAAATTAGTGATTCAGTAGTAGATAATCCAATTAAACTTTGTATGCCGTTACGAGAATCAACCAAACTTACCCCCATGAATCTTACTCTCAAATAAGCAGTAGATAAATTATAAGTAAGGCGTGAATAATTATGTAGTAATAATAAGGAATCTTTATATTCCCAATCATCTGTATAATTTGTTGTAATATAATTTTCTTCATCAGGATCAAATGTTTCAAAATTAATATATGCATATGCCGATGATTTACTCTCGTCATAAGTTACTGCTGTACCAAAAATCCATTTCCATACATTCCCCCAACGATTGCATATACCTAATAACCATACTGATGTATATTTGTTGCTGCCCACAAATCCATCTAATAATGTTTTTTTATTGCCAGCTGAATAAGTCAAAAAATCTTGTGAATACATAGGTGTAGAATAGCTGTAACCATATGTCAAGTTTGCATTATTATATGTTATACCTTCTCCCGCAGAATTACCTGCGGTCCCCTTCAAACCTATCACACCACCACCTCTCTCGGATTCGTATGCACATAATGTTGCATCGCCACCTGTAGTGATAGTTGTGCCATTCGGCGTAATAATGGTGGTTCCACTAGGTTCATATAGGGTTCTACTATAAGTATTACCATATCCTATTATTTCTTGACAATTATTATTGGCATACTTGACTAAATATATTAATGGCAACACAAATGCATGGTAGTTTTCTCCTTGGACACCTTGGACATTTATATAATTAGCAATGTTTGTGTGAGTACTAGCGTAGTCTTCCCATGATTGAGTTAGGTTATTAGTCCATGAGAGATATTGAGCCTGAGTGGTGGAGACTCTAGAGGCTGAGGTTAAATCCACACTAGGGTTGGTATTTGAGTAGGTTTTGAAATCATAATATGTCTGCAAGTGTGCAACTGAGCCCGATGTAAGTGGTATCCACCAATATGAGTAACTGCGAGGTATGATATTATTTAGTGAATTGGTGGCTATTGTGTAGTCTGGATTGAATATTGTACTCTCGAATGTTGCGGTGTAATAGGCATCAATCTTGGTAGAACCGGGGAAAAATTGGTCACTGAGTGTGATATATTGGATATTACCTACCATCCAGCGGCGGAGATACATTGTAGGGTAATATGTATAACAATCCACTGTAAAAGTTTCACTCTGGGATAATACTCTACCGCTAGCAAGTGTTGTTCCACTAGGCAAGGTGACTGCTCCACCATACCATTCAAAATCGTAATTTACATCGCTGAGTTTACCAATTACTTCGCCTGTGGCAATATCTATATTCACCACATCAATATCTTTGTATACTACCGCAGTGGTGTAATCATCTATATTATGTGTATTATTCGTGTTGCCATACTGGTCGCGAGTGGTATACATTTCTTTTAGTGTGGTCATAGAGCGTACCTCTACTTTGGTGGCTTGGGCGGTGAGATTTGCGTTGTAACCTACCTTGGTCCATTCGGGAGATGTTTGGTTGATTGGCTGACTAACGGTGAGTAAATGTTCATTATCCATATCATACTGAACATCTGCCATAAATGCTATATTGAGTGAAAAGTTTGCACTAAAATTGACACCCGGGGAACTCGCTATTACAAAATCAAGCACCAACATATATGTATCTAGATTATCGATATATGAGTTGACTGGGAATTCGCTCTTTGTAGCGGA
>JAFVZD010000067.1 GCA_017508345.1 Clostridia bacterium
ACTTTTTGTTTAAACTCATTTTGTGTTTTGACAATAAAAAAACACCTTCAAAAAACGAAGGTGTATGCAAGTCAATTATTTTTGAATCTTTGAATCAACATAATCAGCTAACTTTCCAATTGTGTTTAAATCCTTAGCATCTTCATCTGGAACACTGATACCAAATTCGTCCTCCAATGCGATTAACATCTCTACAACATCTAGTGAATCAGCATGCAAGTCCTCAATAATGCGAGTGTCTTTGTTTAGTGTAGCTTTGTCAACATTCAATTGCTCTGCTAGCAACTCTGTAATCCTATCAATTACCATAATTACTCCTTTAATGTTAAATAATACAAATGTCATCTGACTCTTATATTATAGCATAGAGATTGATTTTTGTAAAGTATTATGGAAACCATTTTGTTGAATTTTACCAATTTCATTTTTTATTTTTTTAATATTAACCATAGTTGGGATTCTTAACGCAAATTTTACAATAGTTGGACACTTGATTTGTTTTTTATCATTAATTCAATTGTATAATTATACAATTAAAACTCAGTAAAATATTGGTTGCATTTTGTGTAAAGATGTTGATTTTACAACATTAAAAACGGATTTTGTATCCGTTTTTAATAGTTTTATTCGATTTTTTATTGTAGTTATTGTATTTTTTAGAGTTTATTATAAATACTTTAGTCTTGAATTGTGTTTTGTATTTTGCATATTTATACCAATAAGATTATTTTTCAGACAGGTCTAGATATAAATTTGGATCAACTTTTTCTTCATCCAAAATAACCTCTAGGTGCAAATGTGGTCCATCATTTACTTCGGTTTTTGCTGTGTTACTGACATAACCTATTACAGTACCTTTGGTTACTGTATCACCAATTTTTACAGGTACATCATTAGATAGAGATGCGTACACAACAATCATACCATTACCTACATCTAGTTTTACAATGTTACCCATTAGATAGTTGTATGTTACATCAGCTATTTTACCATCCAAAACAGCATAAACTTCGGTACCCTCTTCTGCGGCAAAGTCAATAGCTTTGTGGGATTGCCACAGTCTGAGAGTGTTATTGTATTGCAATGCACTGTTGGAGTAATCTTTTGATACATTTGTGATTGATACAGGGTTAGCGAAGTTTATCTCTTGACTAACAACTGGAGTAAATTCCTCCTCTGGTGGTGTCATACTGCTCTTGTGTGATATGGCTAATACCATTACAGTTATTAATGCAACTAGAGCCACTGCTAGTGCAATCCAATAACTATATTTTTTTAATACTTCCATAAATTTTGATGCTAGATTTTTTTGCATATTTACATCCTCCTTGTGTTGGTAATTATTGTCCATAAATTATTTTTTAAACATATAATTTAAAAAATTTTTACTAACTTTTAATAACTGCCTAGTATCATTGGGAATCCTATTACAATTTGTTCGGATTTTTGGACAATTTGGGTATTGTAAACTTTCCCATCCAAATCAATACTAAATGGAATTAAACTGGAGTATGCGAGTATTTCGTTTTGATTGACATCATAGTATTGTAGTCCCAGTCGATTTGTAATGTTAGATAAGTTTGTGTCATTAATAAAGAAGGTATATCCTTGTACATTTTTGAGAGGGATGTTTTTGAGCAAGTTATCCAAGTTCTTTAAGTCAGTGGATAGCACATAACTTTTGCCATTAGGGGTGCATGACACATATGGGATGTTTGCCGGCGTGGAAATATGGACATCTACACTACCTTGATACTTGCCAAAAAGAATTTTGTAATCTATGTAATTTGTGCAGTTAAATGTCAAACATATACACACAAACAAGATAGGGACTAATTTGGGCATATTTTTACCTTTTTTGTGAAATTAACTAAAATCAACTTTATATAAATACGGCTTCGTGTGTATTTGCTGGTTTTAGTAAGTAAAATTATTGGTACAAAAAGGCATTTTTATACATTAGTTTGCTATAATAAATTATTAGTTTTTTTAGAACTTTAATAAAATAACAATGTAGTATGTTTGTGAAACTTTAGAAACTTTGAATTTTCAGTTGTGTGGATAAATCAATTCAACATCTATTATCTTATCACAAGTTTTGAGACAAGTTTATTAATATTTAATTAAAATTTAAAATTAGTTTTTACTATAAAAATATAGTACTTTTACTAATTAATATGCCTTGTTTGCATGTTAGTGGGGACATTTTGTTTCAAATTTTAATAATCAAGGACAACTTTACTTTTTATAAAAAGATGATTTCTGAAACAAATCGTTAGTGAATATTAATAAGCAAATGTTTTGTTTTTAAAGTAATTATGAAATTTTGTAAAGAGAGTTTAACCATAGCAATGATATTTTGTTAATGGATTTTTGTATAAAATTTGCATAAAACAAAAAGTTTTTGTGTAGATTTTGTGCATAAATATAAAACAAAAACACGCATTTTACAAGTGCGTGTTTTGTATAAATATTCAATTTGGAAGTTTGTTGTTTATTTTAATTTTGTAATTTTGTCTGTGCGTACTGGACCTACCCAGTTGCTTTTTGACTTTATTTTGTATTCTGGGAGGCCTACTGCTAGCCTAGACAAAATAATATTATACTTGTGTGCGTGTTTTTTGATTAATTTAATTACCTCGTCAGCATTTGTCACTGGATAAACGATATCGTTAGGCATTTCGGTATGACTATTATCTAGTGGTTGTCCGGCTACTCTAGCACCCCAGCCCTCTACATTTGTGTATGCAATTGCCATTCTTTTTAATTTCCATGCGGCACTAAGCTCGTTGAGTGTACCGGCACCTCCACCTACTGCCACTACTACATCGGATGATGCCATAATGGTATCTCTATAAAAGTTGAGACCTGTAGGAATTACGATATCAGCGAAGTCATTCACCTCGTTGTTGTCATAAGATGGTATTATTGCAATGGTGTCACCCTCGCGATATTTGCTACTAGCGTGAGCACCTGCCATTGCGGCACGCATTACACCTTTGCCTCCACCCGTCATTACTCGGTAGCCATTGTCTACCAATGTTTTACCTAAATCAAAAGCGATTTGCCATTTGAATCTATCCTCTGGTGAGCAGTTTTTTTCACAACAAGCTGCGTTACCTATGACAGATACAATCATTCTTCTTTGTTGCATTTATTAATCTCCTATTTTTATTTTTTATCAAAATGCAAAAAATATTCTAGACTAATCTATAAGTGCTGGTGCCGTCTTTGTTGTCAGTAATCTCGGCACCCATTTCTATGATTTTTGCTTTTATAATGTCAGCATTCTTAAAGTCTTTGTTTGCTCTGTACTCGTTTCGCTCTGCCATCAATTTCTCTATCATCTCTACTTTGCCAGTAGTGTCGTTGGAATTGTCTGTAACATATAGGAAATCAAAACACTTGAACACTGCGTCTATCTTTTTGAAATAACTATAAATCTCTTTTATGTTGTCAATATTATAGCATTTGGTAGGGATGATTTGGTTACATTCTTTGATAAACTCATAGATAGCAGTAATGGCATTTGGTGTATTAAAGTCGTCATCCATTTCTTGCTCAAAATTGAGACAGAAATTAGTCAAACAGTCATTAAGTGCGGTGTTGTAATTGTCGCCTACATTGGTGTTTAGATTATAAAAGAAGTTTTCTATCTTCTTTAACCCAGCCAAATTTGCATTGATTGCTTCGTTAGACATATTCATATTGGACGCGTAGTGACCATTGATGTAGAACCAACGGAGTGGCACTGCACCGTACTCTGCGATTGCATCTTCTGCTGTAATGTAGTTTCCCTTACTCTTGGACATCTTGGTACCATCACTAGCGTTGAGCATACCTGTATGCATCCAATAACGCACTGGGTCGGTATCGTATAGAGCGATATTCTGAGCGATTTCGTTCTCGTGGTGAGGAAAACGCAAGTCTCTACCACCACCGTGGATATCAAAGGTCTTGCCTAGATATTGTGTGCTCATTACAGAACACTCGATGTGCCAACCTGGGTAACCCAATCCCCAAGGGCTATTCCATTTGAGTACACTATTTGGCTTGGCTTTTTTCCAAATAGCGAAATCAAAGGCACTGTGCTTTTTGTCATCTACATCCAATCTAGCACCGGCACTGAGATTAGCCAATGTATTACCGGACAAGCAACCATAATCCTTGATTTTTGCTACATCACAATAGACATCGCCATCTACCTCGTATGCCAATCCGCGCTCTATCATAGATTTTACTGCATCTATAATCTCTACTATGTGACCAGTAGCACGAGGTGATATATTAGGTCTAACACAACGCATAGCATCCAGGTCAGTCCACATCAATCTAATCATACGATCCACCAATTCTAGCGGATGTAGATTTTCCTCATTTGCCTTTATCTCTATCTTGTCTTCACCATCATCAGCATCTCCCACTACGGAGCCTACATCAGTGATGTTACGCACATAAAATACATCGTAACCTTTGAAATGTTTGAAATATTCTGCAATCACATCAAAAGCAACATAAGTACGCAAGTGTCCCAAGTGTGGTGGTGCATACACGGTCACACCACAAACATACATATTGACACGATCGGGGTTGATTGGCACAAATTCTTCTTTTTGCCTAGTCAACGCATTATAAATTTTCATAAAAACACCTCTATTCTAGTAGTATTATGTAAAACACTAATAAAATGCTAACATAAATATCAATTTTTGTAAAGCAATTACAACAAACTATTTGCGTTCATCTATTACTCTTTTGAATTTACCCTCAGACCTTGCGATGGTATCTGGTGGTACTAATTCTAATACGCTATTAACTAATAACATAGAATTCATATCTTTTTGGATACGCTTTTTTAGTTCATCCAAATCAACATCGACATTAGGTCGCAATTCTGCTGTAATACGCATATTATCCATTGAACCTACTCTGCTCACATTGATCACAAAGTGAATGGATAATTCATTGAACTTTGCCAGTACGGTCTGAACCTGGCTAGGGAATACATTTACTCCACGGATGATTAGCATATCATCTACTCTACCTGTGATACGCCCGATACGGGTAGTGGTCCTACCACATTTACATTTCTCGTGAGTGATGGATGTTAAGTCACCTGTACGATAACGGATGAGAGGAATACCTTCTTTGGTTAGTGTAGTAATGACCAATTCGCCTATTTCGCCATCTGGTAATGGCTGGAGAGTCTCTGGGTCAATAATCTCTGCCAAAAAATGGTCGTCCTGAATATGTAGTCCTGCGTGAGCCTCACATTCTATACCTACACCTGGCCCCATAATCTCACTCAATCCGTATATGTCAAAAGCCTCTATATTTAGCCTTTTTTCAATATCGGCACGCATCTTGTCATCCCAAGGCTCGGCACCAAAGATACCGGAGCGGAGTTTAAAGTCCTCAATATTGTATCCTTCTTTTACCATTTGCTCAGCCATTACTATGGCATATGATGGTGTACAACAAACTGCGGTAGTACCAAAATCCTTCATTAGCATCAATTGGCGTTGGGTATTACCAGTACTAGCTGGTACAGTAATAGCACCTAATTTTTCACTACCCAAGTGTGCTCCCATACCCCCTGTAAACAATCCATAACCATAACTAATCTGTACAATGTCGTCTTTGTTAACTTTTGCAGACACTAATGACCTAGCCATTACCTCTGCCCATACATCAATATCATTCTGGGTATAGCCTACAACGGTAGGTTTACCAGTAGTACCACTACTAGCGTGCAGACGAACTATATCTGTAGTAGGTACTGCGAATAGTCCGAATGGGTATTGGTCGCGCAAATCTTTTTTTGTAGTAAAAGGCAATTTGGTAATCTCATCTAAGCCTGTGAATGTCGCAGGGTCTACACCTTTTTGGTCCAATTTTTGCTTGTAGAATGGCACATTTTGATAGACTCTATTCACTAGAGCAATCAACCTTTCGCTCTGCAAGCCCATCATTACATCACGATCGGCACATTCCATTAGTTTGTTGTAATATTTCATTTAATTATTCTCCCTTTTTTGTGTTGAGGTATTCCTCATAAGTCATCATTCTATCTATTAGTTTGCCGTCACGAATCTCAAAAATACGATTGGCAACAGTCTCAACCAATGCGTGGTCGTGAGAAGAAAATATTACCACGCCTTTGAAGTCAGTCATACCATTATTCAAGGCTGTAATACTCTCCATATCTAGATGGTTGGTAGGTTGGTCTAGTATAATCACATTAGGTGACATAACCATCATTCGTGATAGCATACAACGGACTTTTTCTCCTCCAGAGAGAACGCGTACTTTCTTGAGTGCGTCATCGCCTGAGAATAGCATTCTTCCTAAGAAACCACGCAAGAATGTACTATCTTTTTCTTTGCTGTATTGAGCCAACCAGTCTATGATATTTAGGTCGTTATCAAAGTAAGATGTGATATCTTTTTGCAAATCAGCCTTGGTTACAGTAGTACCCCAAGCAATCTTACCTTGATCTGGTGTAGTCACACCAGAGAGTATTTGGAGGAGTGCGGTCACGGAATTTTCGTTATCACTAAATACTGCCACCTTATCCTCTTTGCCCAAACGGAAAGAAATGTTGTCTAATATTTTGTTGCCCTCGTAGGTACCCGAAAAGCTCTGCGGTAACGCCCCGGAAAATGAACCAGAAGAGAGAAAGAAAGAGAAAACATGAGTTTGTTTTCGATGATCCGCCAACTGTTTGGCAAGAAGA
>JAFVZD010000068.1 GCA_017508345.1 Clostridia bacterium
ATTTTACAACATCTTTTTTCAAAAAAACAAGCATTTTGCATCAATTTTCAAAAAAGTTTATTATCAAATTCAAAAATTCCCTCGTTCCTATATTGCAAAACTCGTCATTTTCTGCTACAATTACATTATATTATATAAAAGGAAGAATATATGCAAAATATCGAATTGTTAGCCCCAGCAGGGGATGATATATGCCTAAGAGCAGCAATCGCAAATGGTGCAAATGCTGTCTATCTGGGATTACAAGAATTCAATGCCCGTATGCGTGCAGAAAATTTCACTGTTCACAATATAGGGCCCGTAGTGGACTACGCACACGAGCATGGTGTCAAAGTGTATATGACGGTGAATACCTTAATCCGCAATAACGAAATCAAGAGGCTAATGGATACAGTAGCCGCCGCGGTAAAAGCCGGTGTAGATGCGTACCTAGTTCAGGACTTTGGTACTTTGGCAATTCTAAAAAAATGCTTCCCCGGTATCAATATTCACGCCAGCACACAGATGGGTATTCACAACCTATACGGTGCACAAATGGCGGAAAAAATGGGGATAACCCGTGTAGTTTTATCTCGTGAAACCAAACTCGAGGACATTATTCAAATTCGTAAACACACCAATCTTGAGCTAGAATACTTCGTGCAAGGTGCATTATGCGTGGCATTTAGCGGAAATTGTTACCTGAGCTCCATTCTCAAAAATAGCAGTGGTAACCGCGGTATGTGTAAGCAATTTTGTAGAATGGCATACACTACCGACCCACAGAATCCAGACTACCACTATTATTTGTCCCCTCGCGACCTATGCCTAGTGGACAACCTCCGCACTCTCATTGATGCCGGTATCACTAGTTTCAAGATAGAGGGCAGATTGCGTAGAGCAGGTTATGTGGGACAAGCTGTTCACACCTATCGTTGTGCACTGGATAATATCCTAAAAGATACCCCATTCGACCGCGAAGAGCATCTTTTTGCACTCCGCAGAGTGTTCAGCCGTGGAGATTTCAATTATGATGCGTATCTAAAGCCCGGCGTCCCAGACAACATCATCAATTACCATACACAAAATCACCTAGGAGTGCCAATCGGTACCGTACTCAGCGTAGAGCCATTCAAAGATTTGAGTAAAGTAGTCATCCACAGCCCCAAACATGTTTTGCATTTGGGCGATGGACTCAAAATGCTGGATAACAATATCCAAATTGTTAGTCTCGGCGTGGGTAATGTGGACGATTTGGGTAATCATAAATACGCAATTTATACCAAACACAAGTTAAAACCCGGCTACAAAGTCAACCTAATTGTGGATGTAGATGCCGAGAATGTAAATGTAGTAAAACAAGTGTATGTACCAATCCAAATGTCCATTCGTGCTATGCCGGGCGAAAACCTGTCTTGCACTCTCAGTGGTCGTGGTGTTACCGTGAATTATGTCGACAAACTCATCGTGGACCAAGCACGCAAATCCCCAACTAGCCAAAAAGAAATTATCGAGCAATTCTCCAAATTAGGTGGCACACCATACGCCATAGAAAAAATAGAAGTGGAGACGGACAACGCATTTATCACTAAATCCAACCTAAATAATGCCCGCCGCGAAGCGTTGTACAAACTGACTCTGGGTATCATCAACAAATACCGCCCGCCAGTGGAGATAGACAAGGATGCAATGGAGGAATTGTACTACACTCGCTTCCCTTGCTGTTATCCAAAACCTAGGCGAAACATAGTAGTTGTGGACGAATTTACCCAAATTCCCGAACTCAGTCCAAACGATATTCTTAGTATTGCACCTACCGTTTATGACCAAAAAACAGTTTCCAAATGGCTTAGCACCGCACCCGAGAATTGCAAAAAAGCCTTGTTGCTTCCAATAGTTGCCAATAGTTTGGATTTGGCTATACTAGACAAAATAATTGACGCAAATCCAGAATTGATTTTGATTATCAATAACATTTATGGACTAAAATATTTAGAGAAAAATCGCACCATAATCGCTGGAATTGGTATGAATGTTTACAATAACTTTGCTCGCAGACACTTGATGGAGATGGGCGTGGAGTATTGCGTAGCATCTATCGAGCAGAGTTTGTACAAACTTTTCTTGATGGAGACCGACTATGTACATTCCTTAGGTAGAATTCCAGTAATGACATTCTGCCACTGCCCACACAAAGCAGTTAATTCCACCACTTGTGCACAATGTAATTACAAAGATATGAGCTATACCGACCAACAGGGCAATACCTACCCAATCCGCAGATATCGTATCAGCCAGTGTTATTTCGAATTACTCCACTGTGAGCCAGTTTACAATTTGGACAAACACCACTTTAATGGTTATTTGGACTTGCGTGGATTGAATATCACCGACCTAAATAACATCCAGTTGGATTCCTATATCCGCGGTAGACCAATGCAGGACGGAGAAGAACAAGGTTGATATCTATAATTAAAACAACAACTCGCGTTTTTGAATTTACTCAAAGACCAATTCAAGTTGTTGTTTTTTCAACATCAAATCTCCAAAAAACGACAAAAAACACCAAAAATTCCCATTTTTTACCACTTTTCCATATCATTTTAACCATATTTTTACTAAATCATACTAATATACTTGAAAAATTCATAAAATTATTGTATAATAAACAAACACAAATTTTTGTCTAAAAGGATATTTATGATTACAATTATTCCCGTTAACAACAAGAAATTACTCAAGCGTTTTGTGGATTTTCAACCCGCCCTATATCGTGGTTGCCCATACTATGTCCCACCACTTCGTGGCGATGAGATAGCAGTATTTACACCGGGTAAATCCGTTCATCTTGGAGAGGATGCATCCGCACAATGTTTCTTAGCACTACGCGATGGTGAGATTGTAGGTCGTATCGCTGGTATCATTCAGCATAATTATAATAAAAAGTATAACGCAAAGCGTGCTAGGTTCTCTAGATTTGATTGTATTGATGACCTCAATGTTGCCCGTGCGTTGTTTTCCGCAGTAGAAAAATGGGCATTAGAACAAGGGATGGATAGTATCCACGGTCCACTTGGCTTCAATGACCTAGAGCGTGAGGGTATGCTTGTGGAAGGTTTTGACTTGATTTCCACATTTGAGACACAATACAATTACCCATACTATGTAGAGCTTATGGATAAATGCGGTTACCACAAAGATGTGGATTGGCTGGAATATCAGATTACCGTACCGGATAAGATTGATGAGCGTAATGCCCGCCTCGCCGCTGTGGTTGCTAAGCGTTGTGGCTTGCACGAGGTCCACTGCAAATCCGTTAGAGAATTAGTTGACAGATATTATGGCCAGATTTTTGACCTGCTAGACGAGGCATATGGTGACCTGTACGCCACTGTGCCACTTACCCAAAAAGTTCGCGATGGCTTACTCACTCAATTCAAATTATTACTAGACAAAGATTTTATATCTATACTTGTAGATGATAACGACAAAGTAGTAGCTCTGGGTATCGCATTCCCGGCAATCAATAAAGGTGTACAGCGTGCCAACGGTAAATTATTCCCATTCGGTTTCATTCATGTGTTGAGGTCAATCAAAAAAGTAGATGTTGTCGACCTCGCACTAATCGGTGTAAAAGAAGAATACCAAGCCAAAGGTGTCACATCCATAATTTTTGCAAATATGCTTCAGCGATTTATTGACCGCGGTGTCAAAATTGCAGAAACAAATTGCCAACTTGAGGAAAATTACAAAGTCCAAGCCCTATTTACCAAAGTGTACGAGAGCAAACTTTGTCGTCGTAGGCGTGCTTATATCAAGGACTTGTCCGATTACGCAATAATGTAGCAATATATTAGTTTTTGATAAATTTCTACTATTTTTAATCTAAAACATAAAATTTCACCTAAAATTACACAAAATTATCACATTTTACACAAAATAAAGAACCATATCACTATGGCTCTTTATTTTTTAATAATACTATATGAATATTTTTTGAATATTTTTTAATTATTTTCCTCAATATTCTCACTATTATTTTCTTGATTTTTTTGTTGCAATTCTGCACCATATTTAAATGCGAATGAACCCGCTAATAGCATCAGTCCTCCGCCCAAAACACTATCTGTCATCATACTTGCTTCCTCTAGAAGAGTAGTCCCGTAGCATGCTACAATAATGCCATTGATAATGCTAATCGCAATTGGTGTAGCAATATTCACTATAGCAACCACAAATAATTCCTTTGCTCCATCCAAATTAAATGGTGTACCCTGTTGAACTTCGTGTTTCAAATAACGCATAGCCATAAATGTTGCAATGCCCGCACCCAACATAGATATCGCACTAGTCAGCAACAAAGGTTGTACATCATTACCAAATTCCTGCATATCCATCTCAATTAATATACCATTGATTTGTTCCAAAAATTCAGGTGACATTGACGCAAAAAATACAAAAATCAAACTCACAAAAGAAATCACAAACATCACAAAAGCAATAATAGTCAATACTCTAAAAACTTTCATAAACGCTTGAAAAACTTCCAACGAATTCATAAAATCCTCCTTAAATTTAATATAGAATAATTTTATCATTTTTATTGTTATTGTCAAGCCATTGTGTTAATTTATCCAATCAATCCCCCGCAAACTTTCGTCAAACTTGTTGTAAAATCAACATCTCAATCACAAAAAACACATAAAATTCACCAAAAAACACAGAAATTTGGCAAAATATAAAATATTTTTATTAAAATCATTTGCCAAAATAAATATTTTAGGTTAAAATACTTATATTAAAAATAAAAAGGAGAAAAATATTTTATGCGTAAGACTACAGTAATTATTTCATTATCCGTACTATGTGCATTCTTGACAATAATGTTAATTACCTCAGTCCTCGCCGCTACTTATGTAAACCTCTCACTCCACGGCAACATTCAATACACCGCCACCGAGATTGGAGCACGAATGTTTGTTGCTACAGATGTAGCACGGGGGGGGGGGCAGTACTAGAGAATCTAACTTTGTAACACTCTCCGGTAGCGGTACTGTGGATCAGGATGGTATCTACAATGAGAATGGTAATGCTCTCGAGTTTGCTAACATTGTGGGTAACATCAATACCTCATTTACTCACAGTCAGGACACACTATCCATCTATGTTTTTGTAAAAAACAAAGGAGACCGCTACATAATACCCGAAGTTTCTCTGACATACAACCAGAGTTATTTATCCGCTACTCAAATAGCATACTATTTTGATGTTTCTGCCGGTAATATCGACCCTATTTCGCTAAAATCCTCCGGTTCTACCGCTAGTTCTGTGATTGATTCCGTGAATAGTGCTACAAAAAATGAGTTCCCACAAAATAGTTATATAGATAACCTAGATATTTATATGTTAAAAATCGTTTTTTCCATAACTGGTGCCTCAGGTGATAGCTTTAATGCAGATTTTGACTTAAATATCTCCTTTATGGCGGATGTACAATATGA
>JAFVZD010000069.1 GCA_017508345.1 Clostridia bacterium
ACAAAAGAATTGGATTGGAACACACCTGTTATGGATGCTATAATGGATATGACTTGTAAATATGGTACTCCATATTTTGCCAACTATGTAAATAGTGACCTCAGTCCAGAAGACGCAGTATCTATGTGTTGTAGATTGAGATTGAATGTTAAGGAATTGCGTAAACGTGGTGGTGGATTGTTTGGTAGTAGTCCACTGACTGGTTCTATCGGTGTAGTTACTATCAACCTACCACGCATTGGTTACCTATCTAATACCAAGGAAGAATTTTTGGAGCGTGTAGGTAAACTAGCTGACATCGCCAAAAATTCCCTAGAAATCAAACGCCGTATTGTAGAAGCACAAACTGATAATGGTCTATATCCATATTCAAAATTCTATCTGCAAACCGTAAAAGACCGTACTGGCAAGTATTGGGCTAACCACTTCAACACAATTGGTATTGTGGGTATGCACGAGGCACTACTAAACTTTATGGGCAAGCCTATTACCTCAGAGGAAGGTCAAGCATTTGCTATCGAAATTATGGACTACTTGCGTGATAAAATGGTACAATACCAAGTGGAAACAGGTAACCAATACAACTTAGAGGCTACACCTGCCGAAGGTACCGCTCCTAGATTGGCTAGACTAGACAAGGCTAGATTCCCTGATATCATTGTGGCAGGAGACAAAGAGCCATATTATACAAACTCTACTCAAATCCCAGTAGAATACACAGATGATATTTTTGAGGTAGTTCGCTTGCAAGATGAATTGCAATCTCGTTATACTGGTGGTACAGTGTTGCATTTGTATTTGGGAGAAAAGGTATCTGATAAAGAGACTTGTAAAAAACTTATTCAAAAAATCTTTAACAACAACAAAATGCCATACATTAGTATTACGCCTACATTCAGCGTTTGCCCAGAACACGGATATATTTCTGGTGAACACTTTGAATGTCCTACTTGTGGTGAACATTGTGAGGTATGGACCCGCGTAGTTGGTTACTATCGTTGCGTAAAAGACTTTAACAAATCAAAGCAAGAGGAATACCACACACGTAAAGTTTATGTACTTCGTCCAGAAGAATTTATGGATGCTGCCGAATTAGCTCAATTCCACAAAGAAAAAAGTGAAACAGCTGTGAGTTAATTTGAAGTTAGAGAAATATATTCCTACATCTCTAATAGATTATCCTGGACATATTGCTACTGTCGTATTCACTATTGGTTGTAATTGGAATTGCTGGTATTGTCAAAATAGAGCATTGCTACACAAAAATTCATCCGCACTAAGCGAACCAGAATTTTTCTCCTTTTTGCAATCTCGCAAAACTTGGCTAGATGGGGTAGTGGTGTGTGGTGGAGAACCGACATTGCAACCCGACATAGTATCTTTCATATCTAATATAAAGGATATGGGCTATCATATCAAGTTGGATACCAATGGTTCTCGCCCCGAGGTTATTCAAAAACTCATAGACTTACACTTAATTGACTATATCGCAATGGACATAAAGGCGCCAATATCAAAGTATCCAAAAATTTGTGGTGTCAATGTAGAGACATCCAAGATAGCAGAGAGTATTCAGTTAATTAAAAATAGTAGTATTGATTATGAGTTTCGTACCACAGTTAGTCCGGACCTAGATATTCAAGACATTACTAGTATCGCACAATACATTAAAGGTGCAAAGGTATACTATCTGCAACAATACAATCCGCCAGATAATTCTTGCGCACCTGCACATAATATTGATTACTTGCAACGTA
>JAFVZD010000070.1 GCA_017508345.1 Clostridia bacterium
ACTGGATTCTTACAAACACCAAATGCACTATTCTCATTACTACTACCCATAGCAAATTCATCCATATTGGCTTTACCAATAATTACTGCGTCCGCTTTAATAAGTTTGTCTGCACAAGTAGCGGTATACGGTGAAACAAAATTCTCCAAAAATTTGCTGGCACAAGTAGTATGAGTACCCTCCAAATTGATTATATCCTTGATAACTATTGGGATACCTGCGAGTGGACCTAATACTTCTCCTTTGGCTCTACGTTCATCCACTGTTCTTGCTTGTTGTAACGCCAACTCCTCAGTAGTGCTAATCAAGGCGTTGAGGTCAGCAGTATCTTGTATGCGTTGCAAACAGAGCTTAGTCAATTCTACACTAGTAATAGTGCCATTTTCTAATAATTCTCTGATTTCGGTCAAAGAGCAATCTAGATAATCCATTATTTTTGGCCCTCCTCTTCTACTGTAATAGGTACCAAGAATGCGCCTTGACTCTTTTGCGGAGCGTTGAGTATAACATTATCTTGGCTGAGGCTAGCACCAACAACATCTTGGGATAGTTGCGTACTAGGTAACACGTTACCGCTAGTCCTCAAATCAACATTATCCACGTTCACGCTATCTAGCGTCTGGACTTGGTCTAATATTGCATCAAATTCTTTGATGAAGGTTTGCTTTTCTTCATCGGTAAAATACAGTCTAGATAGTTTAGCTAACCTATCTACTTCTTTTATGTCTATTGCCATTATTCTCTCCCTTTAAAATTACAAAGAAAATTGTATCATAATTGCCTAAAATTGTCAATTACTTAGCATAGACAAAAATTCTTTTTCATCGATACAAGTAACTCCCAGAGATTGTGCTTTTGCCAATTTACTCCCAGCATCTGCACCTACTAGGACAAAACTAGTGTTTTTGCTGACGCTACTAGATACATTTCCGCCATTCTCCTCTATGAGCTTTGTGGCTTGATTCCTAGTGAGTGTAGGCAGTGTACCAGTCAATACAAAGGTCTTGCCTGTAAATAGTGAATTGGTGGACTTTGTAGGATAAATTATTGTTACACCGCTATTAAATAGATTTTGTATGATACGCATATTCCTCTTGTCTGCAAAGTACTCTATTATGCTATTTGCCACCACTTCACCAATGTCAATTATAACGCATAGGTCATCAAATGTAGCACTCCTTAGGTCATCAAATGTAGCATAAGTATTAGCCAAATCTTTGGCTGTTTTGAGACCTACATTATTGATTCCCAGCGCAAAAATAAAGTTGGCAAAATTAATTTTCTTGCTGGCTTCTATGGATTCTATCAAGTTGTTTGTCTTCTTGTCTTTGAATTTTTCCAATCTTAGTAACTCACTTGGTTGTATGGTATATATTTGGTCTATGGTATGCACATTTAGGTCATTAAAAATCAAATCTACTGTTTTGTCTCTTATCCCTTCAATATTCATCGCATTCCTAGAACAAAAATGTATCAGTCGTTCTTTTAGTTGACCTGGGCAAGAGGTAGTATTGGGACAAAAGATATGCACTCCGTTACGAACAAGTGAGGTGCCACACTCGGGACAAGTGGTAGGTATCTCTATATCAATGCTGTCCTCACTATGCTCTGCTACTCCTAGTATCTCTGGGATAACCTCGTTACTCCTACGAATAAATACCTTGCTATTGATTTTTACATCCTTGCGTACTACATCATCCCAGTTATTCAATGTGGCACGCCTCACTGTTGCCCCCGCTATGTCGACCGGTTCTAACTTTGCCAATGGCGTAAGTTTACCCGTCCTACCCACTTGCCAAATAACATCCAATACTTTTGTAGTAACTTCTAATGCCGGGAATTTGTATGCCAATGCCCATTTTGGAAAACGTATGGTATAACCTAGGACATCACGTGCTGGGATATTATCTAGTTTGATTACTGCTCCATCTATCAGTATATCTATGTTATCTCTACTATTTCCTATGTCA
>JAFVZD010000007.1 GCA_017508345.1 Clostridia bacterium
AATTAAATAAAAAAACAAAAAAATACCGCTATGGGTATTTCTCTGTAAATTATTCTGTGGAAGTTGGTGCTACTACTCTAATTAAAATAGTGGTACTAATATTACGCCCATCTTTACTCACTATAGTGATAGGGGTGGTTCCCAACAAGCCGTTGAATAGGAATACACCTTGTTCTTCACTATTTTCTTTTTTTAGAAAAATTACATTTTTGGATGTAAATTTAAATTGATAGCGAACATCTTTGTTTATAGCATTGTCAGGATAAACGCGTGCCTCTATGAATAGACATGTTCCATTAAAATCAGGTGTTTGGGGTGTGCCCGGCTCTGCCTCTGGTAGTCCTGGACCACGGTATGTAAGGGTGATGCGTTTCATTCCGTTCTTTTCGTCCACTAATATACCTCGTTCTGGGTTGGATTGGTTGATACACTCTATTCTTTCTACTGGAATTTCCTCGTTATACACGGACATCTTCATACCAAAGAAATTGATACTAACAATAGAAGCAATATAGATAATTGCTATAATAATAACTACAGATTTTTTCATATCACTTCTCCTTGTAATAAACTTTTATTTTGGATACAAACATATAACTGGTCCATGCTAGATACAGGGCTGAGATAAATAGTATCTTGAAGTAAACGGATGCAGAATTCTCATTAATCAAGAACAGGAACACGAATGTAATTAATGCAGAAATTATGAATGCCATAATGGTGGATTTGGTTTCGTTAGGGTTGTTATTGTGTGTACCTGTGCTAGCATAAATATGATTTTGTGGATTCATAATATCTAGGGATGCAGAGGACATCATATGTCCTAAATACAGGGCGGAAATACTCAAGAATAGGATAATTGCATTACCTGCACCAATATTAGCATAGATACTGAATATTATCACGCTAGCGAGTATGGATAGTAGCATTACAAAGCCCGGTATGATTAACTTGGTACTGAGTACGGTAATATATCTAGCGGGAGCGGTTTTATTTAGATATGCACTATCGCCCTCTTCACTAAATATCTTGGAGGCAAAAGCATTGGTGGACAGCACCATTAGTAATATGAGCAAGATATTAAAAGCCATAGCCATATAGTCACCAGTTAGTCTAGTGTCCATGGCACCAAAAATCTTATTCATTAGTAGTATTGCAATAGGTAGAACTATGGCGGCTACGAGAATTCCATTAAATTTTTCGCTAGTACGCGTAATGGATAAGAATTCTTTTTTGATACTACCCCAAAATGGAGAGTGACTCTTGTTGGATAATTCTCTGCGTGTAGGTTTGCGAGTGTACTCGAATGGTTTACTCGCCATTCTAAAGAATAGTGGGCGGACAACTAGTAGTGTCAATGCTACTATACCAATAGTAATGCCCAAAATGAGTAGGATATTCATAATCTGGGAGGTAGCAAAGAAGGAATTAATCATACCAGTGCGGGTACCAAAGAATGCTGTTGTGAACCCATACAATAATCCGAGATTGGTAGTAACCCATGTGAGTATATCTTGGATTTCCCAGAATAGTGTAGGCCAACTGGCTACGATATCTAAGTTCTCTGGGATTAGTCCTATTAGGAATAATACTAGCAACACCATACCTGCTACTAGCATGGTAATAAGTGTGTACTCTAGCACCTTTACCTTGCGTATTAATGAGGTAGCGAATACGGCTGGAATTGATAGTAATGCACCAATGGACACAGTGAATAGTGTGAGAATTAGGTTAGCAAAAGGTAGCCAGAGGAAAAATCCTAATCCCAAACCATTGACCAATCCTACCGCTAACATAAATGGTATGATATATGTCATATTACGCATATATTCATATATTACGAATACTATGATTTTGCTGAGGAATACATTAATTCTACCCGTAGGCATAGTTAGCAAGAATTGGTTGTCGGTAGAGAAGTATAGGGATTTGGTTAGACCAAATGTACATACCACTATACTCAGGCCTACCAGTATGGAGAATATTATGGTAATTACGGATGTAGGGATACCTGCTTCCCATGCTGTGAGTCTAAGGAAGGACACAAAGTAGAGTGCTAGGTAAATTATACCGGTAATTATGGCGAATTTGAGTATAGCGAATACTATGCGGAACAAGGCGGACTTGAAACTCTTGAAGCAAGAGAAGTCAATCTTGTCTTTCATCTGCATTAGTGTGAGAGTGACTAGACTAGGCATAATTTCTCCTTTTTTTAGTTATTTTGTGTAGGCTTGGAATCTACGGATTTTGTCTTTTTGGTATGAGTTTTAGTTTGTGATTTTTTTTCTGGTTCTGCAGAAACATCTTTTGTTGCAGATTTTGCCTGTGCCTTTTTGGCTTTTTTCTCTAGTTTCTTTTGTTGCTTCTGCTCTTTGGCTTGGGCTTTTTTCTCTTTTCGGGATAATTTGTGAACCTCAGCGGAGTACTGGGTAGCGGTGACATTGTGCTGGCTGATTGTATCTAGGTAGTACTGCTCTACTGTGGTGGTTTTTTCTATCTCTGCCACGGACTGGGAGTCTAGGATATGACCTTTTTTGATAATAGCGATACGGTCACAGACACGCTCCACCACATCTATGATGTGTGAACTAAAGAATACGATATTACCATTCTTTGCGTGTTCTTTCATACACTCTTTGACTTGGAAAATACTGGTAGGGTCTAGACCTATTAGTGGCTCATCCAGTATCCATACTTTAGGATTGTGCACAAGGGCGGATATGATAGAAATCTTTTGTTTCATACCATGTGAATATGTCTGAATTTTGTTGTCAAAGGCATCGGTGAGTTGTAGCATATTGACATATTTGTCAATCACGGCAGTACGCTCGGCGGTAGGCACCTCGTAGAGGTCAGCAATATAATTGATGTACTCGCGACCGGTTAATTTTGAGTACAGAGCGTAGTGGTCAGGCACAAAACCTATCATACGCTTAGCCATAACGGACTGGGTATCTACATCATAACCACACACGCGGATACTACCCTCAGTAATAGGCTGGATACCTACAATACTCTTGATGATTGTACTCTTACCTGCTCCATTTGGTCCCAAGAAACCGAAAATTTCTCCACCATTGATAGTTAGGCACGCATCTTTTACTGCGTAGACATTGCTATTACCATAGCGTTTGCTAAAATTGATTAATTGTAATTTGTTAACTCCATCTAAATCCATAGGTTCTGTAATTGGCCTCCCGTTTAGTTTTGCCTCTAGGGCTAATTGGTCTAATTTGATTTTTTGCTTTTTGGCTGACATATCTTTGAGCAAGTCTGTGGTCTGGAATGCCCATTCGTAGACAAACCATACACCTGCACCTAGCAAGACATACACAAAGAAGAATAGTACCTGATATATTGGGTAAAAGGTGAATGTCAGACCGGATATTGAGAATGTGAGTACGATATCGCGAAGGTCCTCTGCCCAATCACCTAATTTGTCTGCTACAAAGTCAGAATTGAGGAAGAAGTAGTCTACACTTGCATCGTAATTGGTGAACCACGCATTGAGTATCAGCATTAGTACAAAGTACACTGCGAATGCCACCATACTATATATAAATTGCTTTAGTTTAGGTCGCTCATAGACGCGGAGTGCGATAATGAGTATTGGCATAAAGAATGCTATGTAGTGATTGATATAAAACTCTACGATACGGTAATTAAACAAGTTTAATTCGGAGCCGTAATTAGGCATTAGCATAGCTATGAATGCACCTAATACATTGATAAACAGGGTAAAGTAGAATAGTTTATTCCATCTAAACAATAGGCATAATGGCATAATGTACATAGCGGTATTACATAGGTGAAATGGTAGTCCGGTCACGGTCAAAAAGTCATCGAATTTGTGGTAAACTGAGAAGGACAAAAGTGTACCCAATGAGATATATAGTAGCACTAGTCTAATTGTCTCAGAGTCTTTTTTGCGGAGCAAGAAATATAATCCAATAGGTATCAGGATGCTGAGATATAGTATTAGTCTGTGGTAGACACTAAAATTCTTTATCTCCATAGCGATATTAGCGAATCCAAACAATCCTTGTATCATATATGCTGGCATTGTGGCTAGTAGCATTAGTGGGATTATGTACAACAATTTGAGTCCACTACGGCGGTCGATACGGAATTTACCCTCATCCCAGAATACTGCAAAACTGAATATTGCTGAGATACCGAATTCTATAGCCATAAGAACAGCACGGAAGTGGTATGCGTCATATGCCTCAGCACCTACTACACCAACGGACGCGATAGGTAGTGCAATTAGGCATAAAAGGGACACTGGCAAACCAAAGAAGCGGATGATATTGCTAACGAATTTTTGAGGAAAGAATGGATACAATATTAGCACCAATTCTATAGCATACATAAACCAATTGGTGAATAATGCTATCAGTGTATACAGTCCCTCAGGCATTAATTCGTTATGCAGGGCAACTGTGTTTAGCATTGCCTCGTCACCCGACATATAGCGGACAACAAAAAGCAATAGCAAGACTATGGATATACCACGCATTAGGTATGATTTGTTCCAGCGTTTACCTACCACAAAATACAGTACCCCTATTAGGGCAATACTAAGTAAACTAATCAAATATTGTAAAGGAATCATTGGCATATACTCTACTCTCCTCACATTGCATTGTGAATAATTTGTGTAATAATTAAGAAAAAATACAAGTTGTCTATTTTAATATTAATTAATATTAAACAGAATGTCAAACAAAAAGTAGGTAAATGTCGAAATTTGTTGTACAAAATTGGTAAAATGTCGAAAAAATGCTGTGATTTATGGATAAACCGTAGTAGGTGGTAATTTCACCAAGTCGAAAAGTGTTGCAAAATGTCGAAAATGAGTAGTGAATTGAAATCAAAAAAAACATACACGACAGAAATAGGATTGAGTGAGATGTGGCAAGGTGTTGTAAAATGTCGAAAAAGTACGCAAGTAGTGGTTGCAAAATGTCATTCATTGTTGCAAAATGTCGAAAATGGGTAGTATTTTGAAATCCAGTAAAATTGGATAAGGGTGTATTTTGGGACAAACAAAAGTGCGTATATTATTGACAAAACACTTTGAGTTACATAAAATTAGGCAATAAGGAGAAAATTGCGTATGGAGAAAAAAGGTAGAGTTTACATATTGGACGGGAGTTATCCAGAGAGTGTGGATATTGTTTCGGTGAAGTTTGGTGTGAATGAGCATATAGAGGTAGGTAGTGCGGAAGAATTTTGGGATAATATTGGGCATTGGCTAGCATTATCCAAGAGTCCAGACTATGATGTGGTGATGATAGTTCGGGCTAGCAAGTGTGGATTATTGTGGTTTGAGCATGGCACAGTAACATCTACGGAAGGTAGAATAAAACTAAAAGAAGTGACGGATATTGAATATTACACCATGAATCCGGATACCCATGAGTGGATATTTGGGGACAAGATAAAGGAGTATTTGGACCAGCCTAACGACCTTATCAAGCGTGCATTGGTGGATGAGAGTGTCTTTGATATAGATGAATTCCGTACAACGGCAATGAATAATATGGACATGGCTACGGCGGGTAAGTCATTAATGCAGTCCGTACTCAGTGAATATATGTTGGATTATTACAATTATCCGCAAGTGCCTCTGGCATATTTTATGGAACATATTTTGACAGAGGAAAAAATAGCAAATATTATTGCTCCAAAATACAATCTGGATAAATTAATCACAACAGGAAAGAGAACCAAAAAAAGCACTCAAAAAATATTGGTGGACTGTGTATATAGTGTAATT
>JAFVZD010000071.1 GCA_017508345.1 Clostridia bacterium
CATTCTACGACGCAGTACAACAATTAGCAGAGATGATGAATGTGCCTATGCCTACTATTGATGACGATAGTGCCAAACGCATTAGACAAAAAAAGGCCGAGCGAGATAATATCATCAAACTAATGAGTGACGCAGCCAAATACTATGTACGCAATTTGTACACCGATACGCCTCAGGCCAAGATGTGCCGTGACTATATATCAAAACGCGGTTTATCAAAAGAGAGTATCACCCGCTTTGGTATAGGTTGTAGCCTAGACTTTCGCTCCCTTGTATCCCACCTACATAGCCTTGGTTATTCTACTAGTCTAATGCAAAAGGCCGGGGTAATAGGGATAGACGAGGTTGGCAAAACATATGACTTTTATGGCAAACGCCTCATTTTTCCACTCATCAATACCGACAACGAAGTATTAGGTTTTAGCGGTAGACTACTAGAGAGCAGAGATGATTTAGCCAAGTACAAGAATACTCCTCAGACACCTGTATTCAACAAGTCTGAGATGGTATTCGCTATCAATCTACTCAAGAGACAACGCGAATTGGAGCGAAAGAATGGCACGGGTAACTTTGGGGGATTGGATAATGTAATCATCGCCGAGGGACAGATTGATGTCATTACTATGCACGAGTATGGCTTCACCAACACTGTAGCCTGCCTAGGCACCGCACTCACACCTATGCATGCACGCAAGATTAAGCAATTTAGTGACAACATAATATTGCTTATGGATGGTGATTCCGCTGGTCAAAAGGCTGCCTTGCGTAGCATAGACACCTTACGCAATTGCGGAATGAATGTGCGTGTGGCTACCATTCCTGATGGTATGGACCCGGATGAGTTCTTGCGTAAATACGGTGCTGATGAGATGCGTAAATTACTAGATAATAGTGTAGAAGGAATGGACTTCAAGATTACCTATCTAGCCAGCAATTATGACCTCAATTCACATTCCAGCCGTTCACAATTCATTCGCGAGGCACTCATTGTCATCAAGGGCTTGAATGATGAATCCGAGCGTGATATCTACCTCAAAATGCTACAAGGTATAGTGAGTACACCAGTAGAGGTGCTTCGTGCTGATCTCAATAAGATTGATATTGACAAACACAAACCTTATTATGAGAGAACAGAGACTAATGCTCCCGCACCAAAAAAACGCATACCCGCAGATGCCTACAATCTCGCAGACCAATACATATTGGCTAGCCTACTATATGCCAAGCCATATGCCAAATTGGATGAGTGTGAGGGAGTGGAGTTTTCTGGAACATATAGAGACCTGTACCAATATATACTGGATTCATATGGTACAGATACCCCAGCCAACATCAGCGGTGTATATAGTAGATTTAATGTGGATGATAGTCCCGAATTGTCCGCTGTAGTCAATTACCAATTTGTACCCGACCCATTACCAGAGTTTTATTATTCTACATGTATACTCAAGAATATCCAACGCAAATATATGCGTCTCAAGAGTGAGTTGGACTCACAGTGCAAGGTAGCTACTACCAAGGAGGAGCGTAACGCAATACTCACCCAGATATACGAGATTGCCAAGACACTCCAAGAGTTGAATATCAAATTGCAACAAGTATCTATGCGACATACCGCAAAACTAAACGAGTACAATCTACGAACGAAAAAATCAAACCAAGAGGAGTAATATTTTGGAAATAATAGAAGAAATCAACAAATTAAAAGAACTTTCAGCAAAAAAAGGTTATATCGAAAAAGATGATATTTACCTAGATTTGTTACAGACCGAGGCTACTGCTAGCGAGATAGAGGAGGTTATCAAGGCACTCAAGGCAGACGGTGTGGAGATTAGAGAGAAAAAAGAGGAAGAAGATGAGGCCATGCTAGAGAGTATGATCAATCAGGCCAACATCAATGACCCGGTCAAGATATATTTCAAAGACATTGGTAAAGAGAACCTGCTAACCCCTGAGGAAGAGATGGAATTGGGTAAACGCATGATGGATGGAGACCAATTGGCAAAAGAGAAATTAATCAAAGCCAACTTGCGTCTAGTAGTCAGCATCGCCAAGCGTTAC
>JAFVZD010000072.1 GCA_017508345.1 Clostridia bacterium
ATGAGCGGGGTTAGAACCAAAGCTGAAGCTTTGGAACAAATATAATTATATGTTTTATTATATTGATTTTTTATGATGTATTATCTAAAAAAACAAGGCTGAATTTGCCACTTTTGTGTATATAATATGGGTGTAACATTGGATAAAATGGTTGTTTTATTTTATTGTAACAATTTGAGAAATATTTGAAATATATTTATTTATTATAATATGTGAAGGTGGAGTATCTATATTGTATTAGATTGATTAAATAATAAGAATAGGTGGTGTTATCATATAAATTAAAGATTGAGGGGAATGAAAAAAAGTTTGTTCCGAGAATGGTGGAACAAACTTTTTTTGATATTTAATACATCCAAAACTTGTTGAGATAAATTGGCATTGATTAGTTATTTGATTGGTAATCTGCAATGGTTTTTAGCAATTCTGCGATGTTTTTGTTGATTTTGTTTAGTTCGGTCTTGCTAGCACCTCTTGCTTTTGCTTCTTTTGCTTCGTCACGGAGTTTATCAATCAAGGTCTTTATCTCTTTGATGCGTTTTTGCTTTTCGGTCTTGGTTGGTTTTGCATCAATTACATTTAATGTTTCGTCAATTTGGGAACGAAGTTCTTGTTGTTGTTTTTTCAACTTTTTGTTTTCTACTGCTATTTGGTCTTGAATTGCCTTGAGTTCTGCATTTTGGTCTTCTTTTTTCTTTGCTGTGGTTGTAGCAGTTTTGGATTTTGTAGATGATTTTTTGGTTGTAGATGATTTTTCATCTTTTTTGTCTTTCATCTTTTTTACTGTAGAAGACTTGATAGTAGGGGACTTTTTGGCAGTTGTTGATTTTGCAGTTTTGGATTTTGTAGTAGTAGATTTTGCTCCTGTAGTCTTGGTAGACTTGGTGGTAGTTTTCTTTTTGGCAGGGGTGGACTCTGGTGTATCTTTTTGGGTAGCAGTGATGTCTACAAAGTCATTGGCACCCTTGGTGGTGTCTGGATTAGCCCATTCCACATTGACTTTGCCCATAGTATCTATAGTAGGTTGAGGTTTTTCCTTAGGTTGCTCTGGCAAGGTAATGATAGGTTCTTGTGGAGCGGTTTCCTCTGGAATAGTGATAGCAGGAGTATCTACTACCTCTGGTGCTGGGATAGCGGTTTCATCAGGTTGTGCAGTATCTAGGTTGGTAGCCTCTATGGATGGAGTCTCCTCTGCTATTGGCTCCTCTACTGATGCTGGCTCGGTGATTTCCTCAGCCTTTGGCTCCTCTACTGGTGCTACAACAGGCTCAGCGGATGGCATATCGGTGAATTCGCCGAAGTCGTCCGCACCGGCTGTGATAGGGGTCAGAACGATATCGTCAGGCATAGTGATTAGTCCTGGCTCATTATCTGTCTCGGTAGTAGGTGCTACAGGCTCAGCAGGTTGAGTATTGTCGTTGAAATTGAGTAGGTGACCATTCTCATCGTATAGTTGGTGGAAGTCACTGGTGGTGTTGCCATCAGCGAGTCCGCTACTAGCACTGATTAGGTTAACCTCATCGTTAGGTAGAATGCTATTATCCTCATTGTTGTGGTGGCGTTTGTGAGATTTTTTGTCCAATTTGGCACGCAAATTACTATTATCGATTTGCAAGTTCTCGATTTCCATAATCTTGGCCTGAATATTGAGGTCTTTGCGTTCTATCAATTTGTCAAACTCGCGGAGTTTGCTCTTGAGTCTACCAATCTGAGTCTCGTAGTCATGCATAATCTCGGCGGTGTCTTGGGAGACTTTCTGGAAAATCTCATCATAAACACGGGTAGCGAAGGTGTTGTATTCTGCCTTTAGGGCGAATTCTACACTTGCCTTGCTGTTGTTGATGTCTTCTTTGCGTTTCTCTATCTCTACACGGAGGCTATCTTGTTGAACTTTTTCTTTCTCTAGCATAGACTGTAGGTCTTTTTCGATAAGAATCTTTTTGTCCATTTCGTCTTTTGCTTGACGGCGGTTATAGTTAATCTCCACACGGTTGGTAGTCTCTTGGATAGCGGCGTCCAATCTCTCCAAATTCTCTTTGATAGCCTGCAATTTTTTGTTAGCCTCACGCTCCATATCGTCCATATTTTGCTCGGTGGCTTGATATTGTTTCTCTAGGTTGACTATTTCCTCTTGGACACTGAGTTTGTGTAGCAAGAATTCCTCACTCTCATCAATAGCACGGCTGATTAGTTGGGCACCGTTGATACCCAAATCCTCAAAGTTGTATGGGCTGTGCTCTATCTCGTCACGCTTAGCACGCTCTAATAGGCGTTGCTCCTCTAGAGCTTTTTTCTCTAGGTACTCACGCAAAACTGGGATACCGCGGTCAATCTCTTTCTTTGTGAATAGTAGCTCGTAGTCAACATAGTCTGGCATACTATTGCTGGCTTTGTCCACATTACGAACGAATATAGCGAATATGTCATAAAAGTCCTTGTTGATGTACTTGTATCTAGCATTGAGAACCATTAGGTATAGGCAACCCAATACCACCACTACTACTGGTGTCATAAAGGATGTGGATAGTACGGCTGCGGTATTCACCGCCTGCTCAGAGGCATTGGCTAGAGTGATACCCAATATTAGTGAAAGTGCAGATAGTAGTATAGTGATAAAAGTGAATTGGTGTTGGGACTGCAAAATTGCACTATTGTATAGAGGACGCTTGACACAGTACTCTACAGATAGGTATCTACTAGGGCAACCAATACGCTCTAGCATAAACAATTGCCAACGCTCACGGATACGCATAGGGAGTTTCTTCATTTTGCTATTGAACTCCACTAGGTTGGTATCATTGATGGATGGATGTTTGACTAAGTATTTGTTTACGCGTTTGATAGCGCGTATACTCCTAGACTCATATGACCAGAATAGAGTAACTGTATTGATAAGAATGAAGGCAAGCATTGCACCTCCAAATATATATAAAACAGTCTCTAGGGTCAAAGTATTAACCAGAGAGTCCATTAGGCTACTTAGCCATGATGTAGTCTCTGCACCTAACATTGAAAACATATCTAAACACTCCTATACAAAAATTTTGTCTATTCTTGTAGTTTTATTATAATAAATAATAACCTCATTTGTCAAACAATAATTTGCATTTCTTGCAAAAAAGAGTAAAGAATTTTTGACTTTACCCTACATTTTAGTGCAGATTGTACTGATTTTTGGTAACAATGTAGCTGTAAACGATATTTTGACGCCAAAACTGCAGGGTCGGTGATGGTAGTCATTTTGTAGTCAATTATGATAGCCTCATCGCCTTTTAGTATAATCAAATCCACTACTCCTTGAACCAAAACGCGGTCTAGGATGTCGCTATCCACCAATTCGCAATATGGCACATACATTAGGAAAGGTTGCTCACGATATATAGCATCTGCGTCCATAATCATAGGTCGAACAAAGCGGATACACGATAATATTTTGTGGCAATCTATTTGATTTAATTCATCCGTAGTAAAATATTTTGAGCAAAAATCGTGTATTTGCTCTACGCTATCTAGGTCAAAGTCTATTATTTGCATAACGCGGTGATATAGAGTACCCAATTGTGCATCAACGGACACGGGTGCGTCTTGGGGGATATTCTCGCTGACATCAAAGGATATAGGTGTATTGGTAAAGTTTGTATTAGGCTCTACATTGGCGTGCAACAATCCTGTCACTGTATTCTTGGATGCGATAGCGGTACTAGGTGTGTGAGGATACACATAGTCTAGGTATTGGCTAATATTACGCACACTACTCTCATCCACATTGTGTGGGGCGGTGTAGAAGGTGGTAGTAGTGGCCTCTATAGCATCAGTGATTACTGGGAACACGCGTAGTACAAATTCACTAGGAGTACCCTTGTGAATGATTAATTTGTCTTGACCATTGAGGAGTGCAGATATTGCACTGCTAGGC
>JAFVZD010000073.1 GCA_017508345.1 Clostridia bacterium
GTAGAATGACCTACAATGTACCTACAGTGAATGGTTGGTACAGGTATATGGGTGTGAGTGTAGTGGACTCAAATAACGGTATTCAGAGTCTAATAGGCCTACCTGCAAGCAGTACATCTTTAGTGAGTGGAAATAGTGGTCTTTGTGACTACTACTGGGTAAGTATAATTGAGGCAGCTACTTATGGTATTCATAGTGGGGGTGCTGCTGACACTGCAGAGTATGCGGGAATATTTTCTTATTATGTGGGGAATTATATTACACTTACTAATCCTAGCGTTGGCTTGCGTTCTATGCTTATTACCTAACTAATTTTTACCAAACTACAATCACCCAATCACTAGCAGGGTGGTTGTTTCTTTTTGGGGATAAACATCCTTATAATCTGCATGTACACTATTATTTAAACACATCAACAGTAGCAGTATTCAAGGATAAACATCCTTATAATCTGCATCTACACTATTATCGGTATTGGTAATAGTAGTAAATTTGATTATGATAAACATCCTTATAATCTGCATCCACACTATTATACCCCCGCTTCAAAAACGCAAAATAGAGGGATAACCATCCTTATAATCTGCATGCACACTATTATCTCCCTCAATCTTTCATATTTTATCCTCAATTTATCCAAAAAATATTCACAAAACATCTTGCCAAATTTGTTTTGTTGTGATATACTTAAATCCGAATTGCAAAATATTACTTGCATTCCTTGCCCCAGTCATGAGTATTGGGGCCATTAGTCCAAGAGGAGGTCGTGAATATGAATAAGTATGAGATGTACTACATTATCTCTGTTAATGCAGATGAGACTGAGCGTGAGCAAATCATCAAGACAATCAGTGACATCGTTACCACTAACGGCGGTACAGTAGACAAGCTAGATAGACAAGGTATCAAGAAATTTGCTTATCCTATCCGTGACAAATCAGAGGGTTATTATGTGTTGATGAATTTCACCGCTGACCCAATTGTTTTGACCGAGATTGAGCAAAAGATGTCAATTACTGAGAACTTTGTCCGCAAAATGTTCTTAAAATTAGACAAATAGGGAGAAATAGCAAATGAACAAAGTTTTTTTTATAGGTAACCTGACTCGTGACCCTGAGGTTAGCGTAATCAACTCTGGGGTACAAGTATGCAGATTTGCAGTAGCGGAGAATTACCGCCCTTACAACAACAATACCGAGACCAACAGAGAGGCAAACTTCTTTAATGTAGTGGCATGGCGTAATTTGGCTGAGTTGTGTGGCAAGTATTTGCGTAAAGGTAACAAGGTAGCAATAATTGGTACTATCCAAATGCGCACATATGAGCAAAATGGTGAGAGAAGGACCATAGTAGAGGTTGTGGCTGACAATGTAGAGTTTTTGACACCAAAGAATGCTGCCGAGGGTAGTGCTGAATATTCTGCACCAGCACCTGCACCAGACAAAGTTGTAGGATTGGAGCCAGTAGACGAGACAGATTTACCATTTTAATTGATTATTAAATATTACAAAAAGGAGTAACATAATGGCTGAGACAGAGAAAGAGCCTACAGCAGTAGAGGCTGTAGCTACCAAAGAGCCAGCAACAGAGAGCAAGACTCGTCGTCCTAGAGAGGGTGACGCTGAGCAAGCTGCTGCTACACCACACCGCCCACGCAAACAAATGGGTCGTCGCAAGGTTTGTCAATTCTGTGTAGACCACATAGAGCACATTGACTACAAGGATGTAGCCAAGATTCGTAGATACATTGCTGAGAATGGTAAGATTATTTCCCGCCGTCAGACAGGTACATGTGCTAAGCACCAGAGAGAGATTACCACTGCTATCAAGCGTGCTAGATACATGGGCTTGATCTACTACAAGGGTGAGTAATAATACAAGAGACTAAGTATTACACTTAGCCTCTTTTTTTATGTTTACCGTGGTGCAAAACACACTAACTACAATTCAGTAATTTACCAAATCTATATTACTAATTTTACTCTGACTTTTCAATGAGTCTGGCACGCACCTCGATTACAATGTCCTGCATATAGCTCTCTGGATCATCCTTGCTATTTAGATATTTTTGCCAATCCCTATAATTGGCCATCTCAAACTTGTGATAAAAGTCCAATTTATCAAAATCATTTTCTCTAGACACTCGCATACACTCATTGACCTCGCTAGTGACCAATTGCTGAAACAAATCCTGCAAAACTATGTCATTCTGGTCTATATCATTGCTGACTACTTTTTGATTGGTATCCACCAGCATGATAATTTTTGCATCCGTCTCAATTTCAATCAGCATGATAGGTTGGTTATTCTTAATTTTTGGTACAAAATTTACCTTTTGACCCAAGTTTTTTAATTGAATAGTCGCATCTTGAATTTTTCCCTTGCTGTATCCCTCAATAGTGAATATGTTTTGCCTAGTGCTACTATCCAGCCAATTAAAGCCCTTCATCTGTTCAAAATCCAATACACCTACATAGTCACCATCCACAAATACACATACCTCGCCCTTGTTTGATATTTTCTTTGAGCCACTGCCTTGACTATCTTTTGCCGAGCCGCCGCTCTCCATAGCATCGCTACTACCACCGCCTTGACCTTGAGAACTATCTGATTGTCCATCTTCACTAGTCAAACTAATGCTAGGTATCACTGCAGTGCCACAAGGCGACATACTATTATTAAAGAAACTGAACATATCAATCCTATCACTATACAGTTGTCTAGTATCAAAGCTAGCAATATCCACCAGTAGGTCTTGGCTGATTAATTCCTCTTTTGCTGTAGCAGACAACACATCTTTGGCTTTGTCCTGTGTGTGTATGATTAATGAATTGGTACCCAACTCATTATTGCGTATCACACCATCCAACAATTTCAACATATTATGTTGCTGGCATACCTCATCATTCACCACAATGGTAGAGCAGTGGGCCAATACCAGTGTCCTACCTATCTGCATCTCAATTTGCTCAAAACATGTGTTGATATCCTCTCCCTTGCCACTCAAATGTTGGAATTTTTGCCCAAAACCTTGTGTGGATTGAGGCTTGATAAATTGTGCAGTTACCTCCAATTGGCCAGCATCATTATCCACACCCAGTGTAGTCACAATAGCACTTACCTTAAATTGACTAGGTATGGTAAAGCTACTTGGCATGAGGACGAGCAAAAAACTTATTACGCTTAGTATTACTACCTTTGTTAATAATATTTTTTTCATTTTCACTCCTTTTTAGACAATTCAATATCACTAGCATCACAAATGTTATGATTAGTATTCCTAGTGCAAAATATTTACCATATTCTACCGCATAATGCTCCAATATATTTAGGTCAAAATGCAGTATCCGACCTATTACATAAATCAGTACACACATACTCACCACAGGCACAAGTTTTGTATTCACCCTGTATATCTGACTAATACCAGTCTGTACAGCATAAAACATAATGGTAACAATACTGAGTAGATTTACCGTGCTAACAATGATACTTAGCCTATTCAGATGCCCTAGGTCCGAAACAAACGGATTGAATTGTGTAATGTCACTTATTGCAAATTTTGAGTAAATTACCGTATATCCCAGCATATTATAGAAGCAAAAATCCATCAAACTTACGAATAATCCCACTCCTATACAACTGAGTATTGTGTTGCGTAACATATGCTCACTAACCTTTACCTTACCCATGAATGCTAGTAGTACCAACGAATTGCCTATATAAAAACACGAATTATATGTTCCATTTAGCATGCTACTTATCCCGTCCCTAAAATATGGCATATTGGTATCCAATGGTACTTGCCCCAATGTGTTTATAAATGCAGTGAGTAGCCCAATAGCCAAGAAAAAAATGAATATTTCTACACATTTACCCATAGTCTGCAAACCTTTGATAGAGATATATCCCGTGACAAAGAATGCTGGCAAATAATATAGTAGAGGTGGCAAATCTATATAAATAGTGTGTAGCAAAAATGAGTAAGTTTCTTGTAATATATACAAGGCCTTGCAGAACAAAAATACACTAATTACACCTACTACAATTCCCGCACCTACTCGAGTAATCTTGCTAGACAAGTATTCTATAAATGTAATATCAGGATGTTTCTTGATTAGCCTAGTAATCAACCATATTAGCCCCAATTCTATCACTAGATTTAATAACACACTAAATATTGCATCGTGATTGGCATAGTTGTATATCACATGGGGTAGTGACATCATTTTTGATGTCAACACCGCAAATACCGCAAACAATATGTAATTTCTGCTACTTATTTTGCCCTTCATTGCCAATCCTCCTCTTTATTTTGCTAGGTATGCTTTGTGGCCTGTGTATCTGACTACACAATGGCTTTTTGATTAAGGCATCCTTTTGGTCACTGAGTATGAATGGTGCAACAGGTGCTAGATATGATGTCCTATAATTATCCATATTGGCTAAATATGCTACCAGCACCATAGCACCCACTATTATTCCATACAAGCCTAATACTCCTCCTACTATTGTGAATATCAATCGCAAAGCAGATATCTGTGCAGTTTGCTCAGGTATTGTATAACTCATTACACCAGTTACCGCTACTATTAGTACCGCTGGTGGACTAATCAATCCTGCTTTTACCGCAGTGTCTCCCAAGATTAATGCGCCCACTACGGATAGTGCTAGTCCTAGATACCTAGGCATCCTGAGGCTTGCCTCATACAATACCTCGAATAGGAATATAATGAATAATACCTCCAAAAATGGTGGCAAAGGTATTCCCTGTATAGCATTCATAATTGTTACCAAAAACTTGATAGGTATTATATTGTAATGATACAATAACATCGCTACATATGTACCCGGTAGTAATATGGCTATCACCACGCCAAAAAATCTTATCCACCTAAGGAATGTGGCTTTTGCCGGCACCGAATAATAGTCATCACTATTCTGCAAATCCTCAATAAGCAAGTAGGGTAGAGTGAGTGCAATAGGCGAGCCATCTACCAATATTACCACTCGTCCTTCCAGTATCTTTGCTGTCGCTATATCCGGCTTTTCGGTAGAACCCACTTGCCTAAACAAACTGTGTCTGTGATGTCCTAGATACGCAGATAAATAACTAGAATCCACCACACCATCAATATCAATTGCCTCCAATTTGTCCTTTATCATCTTGATTATACTGGGGTTGGCTACATTCTGTAGATAACATATACGCACCTGCGTATGAGTTTCCCTACCAATCTGCATTTTCTCTATCACAAAATTGGTAGTCTTCAATCTCTTGCGTAATAGGCTGAGATTGAGATTGATATCCTCCACAAAGCCTTCTCTTGGCCCGCGTATGACTGCACTGGTAGGTGGTTCCGCAGGTTGCCTCGCTACCCATTTAGGGCATTGTATCTTGATTACTTCATTACACCCATCTATGTACAACATTCCAAATCCATTGAGTATTCCATCCTCGCAGTCTTTTTTGTCCTCAGCCAGACTCACTTGGGCAAAACCTATTATACGCTTTTGACAATTATCTATGATTTCTCGACTATCCTTACCTATATCCATTCTCTGTATACACTCTATGACATTTTCCGATAATAGTAGTGCATCCACCGTATTTTCTAGATAAACGAGTACACAATTTTTGTGGTCCTTGCTCTCAAATTCTCGTGTGACTAGGTCTGTCGTGTTATTAAATTGCTTTTTGTATCCCTCAATAAATTTTTGAATGTCCTGCATTTTATTTACCTTTTTTGTTTTAGTTTGCTTATTAGTTTAAATTTCTATACAAAAAATCAAATTTTTTCACTAAAATAATCTTGCCACACTTGACATTTAGTCATCAAAAGTTTACAATAATCTAATATTGATACAAAAAGGAGCATTTATGAAGACATTAACACGCGAAGAAATCGAGAATATCGAAACCACCAATTTTATCGAGGCTGCTATCAAGCAAGATATGTTGGAGCAAGGTCTGGATCATATAGTTACGCGTTTTCCTCCTGAGCCTAATGGTTTCCCTCACATAGGACACATCAAGGCTTGTAATATTGACTATTCTATGAAAGAGAAGTTTGGCGGATATATGAATCTCCGTATGGATGACACCAATCCACTAAAAGAAAGTGTAGAATACGAGAATGCTATAATTGAGGCACTCAAATGGTGCGGATTCAAATGGAGTAGGATTTGTTATGCCAGTGACTACTATGAGCAAATGTATGATTGTGCAGTGCTGCTTATCAAAAAAGGTCTAGCATATGTAGATGACATAGATGCAGAGACCTTATCTAGATACCGTGGCTCACTCACCGAGCCTGGTACCGAGAGCCCTAGCCGTTCCCGTAGCATTGAGGAAAATCTCCGTATGTTTCAAGATATGCGTGATGGCAAGTATGACGATGGCGAAGTTGTCTTGCGTGCCAAGATTGATATGGCTAGCCCTAATATGAATATGCGTGACCCTACACTATATAGGGTATTGCGTGCTAATCACTACCGTACTGGTGACAAGTGGTGCATCTATCCAATGTACGACTTTGCTCATCCTATTAGCGATGCTATAGAGGGTATTACTCACTCTATGTGTGACCTAGATTTTGAGAATCACCGCCCACTATATGATTGGGTAGTGCGCGAGTGTGAGTTTGCTAACCCTCCTCGCCAGATTGAGTTCTCTAGACTCAATATTCAGGGTACAGTTACAGGCAAACGCTATTTGCGTAAACTCGTGGAGGACAAATTGGTAACTGGTTGGGATGACCCTAGATTGCCTACAATTAGTGGTTTACGCAATCGCGGTGTGCCTAGCGTGGCACTAATCGACTTTGTAAAACGAGTAGGTGTCACCAAGGTAGAGGATGCACTCATTAGTCCCGAGGTGCTGGACAGTTGTATCCGTGACATTCTGAATACTACCGCCACTAGGGCTATGGTAGTAATGGATCCAATCAAACTAACAATTACTAACTACAATAATATAGATGGTGAGATGTTGGAGTTTGTAGATAATCCAAATAACGAAGATAGTGATACTCACTGGATGAAATTCGGTCGCAACTTGTACATCGAGCGTGAGGACTTTATGATTGATCCTCCTGGCAAATACCACAGACTCAAGCCAGATGGCTATGTGAGATTGCGCGGTGCTTATATCGTGAAATGTAATGATTACATTCGTGACGCCAATGGTAATGTGACCGAGGTATTGTGTACTTATGAGCCAGCATCCAAGAGTGGTAACGATCCTAGTGGTATCAAGGACAAAGGCACTATCCACTGGGTTAATGCTGATGACTGTGACGATATCTATATCCAAGAGTTGAGTAGCCTAGTCAAGCCAGGTGTTGTATTTGACGGAGATTGGGATATCGCATTCAATACTGATTCATTGCGTGTAGTGCGTGCCAAGGCAGAGAAATTTGTACTAACTCGTA
>JAFVZD010000074.1 GCA_017508345.1 Clostridia bacterium
CTAGCATTTTTTAATATCTCATTGGTTGAGAATCTCTCTCTTATTAGATCTACTGTTTGTTATGCTTGTGATGTGGCGGACTATGACAAAGTAAAGGAAACTATAAAACAGATTAAGGCGGATTTTGGCGGTGCTCATATCCTAGTAAACAATGCAGGTGTGACACGTGATGGATTGGTGGCTATGATGAGCGAGGAAAATTTTGACAAAGTAATAGATACCAATTTGAAAGGAACATTCAATATGATTAGGCATACGGTTGGGTTATTCCTAAGAGAAAAAGAGGGTTGTATTGTCAATATTAGTTCTATCTCGGGCATTATGGGTAACGCAGGTCAAGCGAATTATAGTGCATCCAAGGCGGGTGTGATTGGTTTGACAAAGGCGGTGGCTAGGGAACTAGCTAGCAAGAATATACGTTGTAACGCGGTGGCGCCAGGCTTCATCAAGACGCAGATGACAGAGAGCCTAATTACAGATGAATTAAAGAAAGCAATTCCGCTAGGCGAAGTAGGATGTGTAGAGGATGTGGCGGAAGCAGTGGCGTATTTAATAAGAGCCAAGTATGTAACAGGAGAAATAATTAGAGTGGATGGCGGAATGGCTATCTAAGGAGAGGTATAAATGAATAGAAGAGTAGTAGTAACAGGTATGGGGGCAATTACCCCAGTAGGAAATAGTGTGGATGAGTGTTGGGAAAATCTAATCCAAGGTAAGAATGGTATTGGTAGGATTACACAGGTTGATACCACAAATTACAAAGCCAAATTGGCGGGTGAAGTAAAGGACTTTGATGTGCTAAAATATATGACTAGGTCTGAGAGTCTTAGGGCGGATAAAAATTCTCAATTTGCCTTGGCAGCAGCCACTCAGGCAGTAGAGCAGAGTGGAATACAAGGTAATGTGGACCCAGACCGCTTTGGTGTGTACTTTGGTGCGGGTATAGGTGGAGTAAGGGCCTTTGAGAACGAACACACAAAATTATTAGAAAAAGGACCTAATAGGGTATCGCCTTTCTTTATACCTATGATGATAGCGAATATGGCTGCGGGTATGATAGCAATCAAGTTTGATTGTAGAAATTCCGTTATGCCAGCGGTAACTGCTTGTGCATCGGGTAGCCACGCAATAGGCGAGGCAGTGCGTGCTATTAGGCACGGTTATGCAGATGCTATGATTACTGGCGGTACAGAGGCACCTATTTGTGGTAGTGCTTTGGCGGGATTTGTCAATATTTGTGCATTGAGTACAACAGAGGATGAAAACGAGGCATCTATACCATTTGACAAACGTAGGAGCGGATTTGTAATGGCGGAGGGGGCGGTAGCCTTGATACTAGAAGAATACGAACACGCAAAGAAGCGTGGTGCTACTATTCTAGCCGAGGTATGTGGTTATGGTACTACTTGTGATGCATATCACATTACTGCACCACATCCAGATGCTAGGGGGGGAGCAAAGGCTATGGCAGATGCTATGAAAGAGGCGAATTTTACAGATGAAGATGTGGTATACGTGAATGCACACGGTACAGGTACACCTATGAATGACAAGATTGAGACAATGGCAATCAAAATGGCTATGGGCGAAGAAAATGCGAAAAAAGCATTAGTTAGTTCTACAAAATCTATGACAGGTCATATGTTGGGTGCTGCGGGTGCTGTGGAGGCGTTGGTATGTATCAAGGCGTTGCAAGAGGGGGTAATACCACCTACGATTAACCTAAAAGAGCAAGACCCAGAATGTGACCTAAATTGTGTACCAAATGTGGCGGTAAAGAAGGAAATCACATTGGCGTTGTCCAATTCTTTGGGCTTTGGTGGACACAATGCTTGTTTGGCGTTTAGGAGGGTAAAATGAAAGAAGCAGACATTAGAAAATATGCAGAATTAATGGCAGAATTGGGACTAACTGGACTAGAAATAACGGATGGCGACAAGGTAGTGAGATTGGAGAGAAATGTGCCAGTGCGTGAGGTAATAGCACCAGCAATTATGCCACAAGAAACCAAAAAAGGTAGCGAGAGTTCTAGCACGGATTATGTTAGTATCAAGTCACCTATGGTGGGTGTATTTTATGTAGCACCAGCCGAGAATGCGGACGCTTTTGTGAATATTGGTGACAGGGTGGAGAAAGGTAAGACGTTGTGTATAATCGAGTCTATGAAATTGATGAACGAGATACCAGCGGATGTAGAGGGTATAATAGAAAAGGTCTGTGTAACCAACGGACAAGTAGTGGAATATGGTACGGAATTATTCCGAATTAGGAGATAATATGAAAAGAGATGAAATAATGGAAATTTTACC
>JAFVZD010000075.1 GCA_017508345.1 Clostridia bacterium
AGATGCACTCCAGTCAATTTCCAATTTTACCCCCCTTAATGGAGATACACTCACTCCACGCAATTCGTTTAATTCCATATCCAATAGTTTGCAATACATATCATAACCTACTTTTTCCATTTGACCATGCTGTTTAGCACCCAACAAATTACCCGCACCACGCATCTCTAGGTCACGCATAGCAATCTTGATACCACTTCCCAATTGTGTGAATTCCATTAGTGTAGATAATCTTAAATAAGAGGCATCACTCAATTTTGACTCATCCGTATAAGTAAAATACGCATAAGCCAACTTATTACCTCTACCTACTCTACCACGCAATTGATACAATTGTGACAAACCGAATAAATCCGCACTAACCACAAATATAGTATTTGCATTAGGCAAATCTATACCATTCTCTATTAGACTAGTAGCCACCAATACATCTATCTCACCCCTATACACCTCCACCATAATGTCCTCTAATTTGTCCTTTGTCATCTGACCATGTGCTACACCTATTCTCACATCATCCCCTAATAGCTTGTGTAACTTGCTAGCAAATTCGTCAATAGTCTCCACTCTAGGGTATACTACTAGTACTTGCCCATCCCTATCCAATTCTGCCTTGATAGCAGTAGTAATCAAATTGTTGTTGTATTGCATTACCATTGTTTGTACAGGCAACCTATCCACAGGCGGTGTCTCTATTATAGATATATCTCTAATACCTACTAGTGACATATGTAATGTTCTAGGTATAGGGGTAGCACTCAATGTGAGTACATGGACATTCTTTTTTATAGTCTTGATTTTCTCTTTGTCACCCACACCAAACCTCTGTTCCTCATCCAGTATCAATAATCCTAGGTCATAAAACTCCACATCCTTGCTGAGTAACCTATGTGTACCGCAAACTATATTTATCTTACCTTCTCTCAAATCCTCTAGGATTTTCTTTTGTTCCATTTTGGTCCTGAATCTATTGAGGCACCTTATCTCAATGCCAAATTCTTTTAACCTACTACTGAATGTATTGAAGTGTTGCTCACTGAGTATTGTAGTAGGTGCCAACACTGCTACTTGCTTGCCACTCATAGCCGCTACAAAGGCAGCACGCAGAGCTACCTCAGTCTTGCCATAGCCCACATCTCCTACCACCAGCCTATCCATAATCTTTCCTGATGACAAATCACGCAAAATATCCTCAATAGCGGCCTGCTGGTCTTTGGTTAATTCGTATCTAAATGTGTCATCCACTTCTTTGTAAATATCTGGACTAACTTTGAGCGGTACACCTTTTTGTTTTTCCCTTTCTCTATACAATTCCAACAAATCAAATGCCAATGCTTTGAGTTCCCCACGGACCTTAGCCTTGACTTTTTCAAATTGTGCACCCCCTATCACATTTAATGTAGGAGTTTTATCCGCACCAACATATTTGCTCAACATATCAAATTGCTCTGTTGGCACATACAATTTATCATTGTTTTTATAACTTATTACCAAATAATCACGCACAGCATTGTTGATAGTCAACTGTTTGACACCCTCACATATACCTATTCCATGTACATCATGCACCACATATTCACCCACACTAGGTATACAAAATTCCTCTTGCAATTTTTTGTTATTGCGGGTGCTGGTCTTTTTCTTTGGTTTACGAATGTTCAGCTGTTCTCTACCAATCATCATAATTTTGGTATCTACAAAACAGAAACCATATTGATACTTAGCAATCATTACATTGTATGCATCTTGCCTTATCTCTTGCTCTTTGTGAACATTTTTTACCTTTTTGCCTAGTTTGGTTAATGTCTCATCAATTGCTACAGCATCATTTGCATCAGCACACGACAAAATTATCTTGTAGCCATCCTGCATTAATCTATCCAATTCTACTGTGACCTGTTCCCAATTCCCCCTAACATCAGGTACGCTCATACAATCCATGCTGATTACACTCTGTGCTTCAAATAAATTATTAGCAGTCAATATATTTTGATATGCCACATTGGTATGTTGTTTGAGAGCCCTCAGTATGTCATCCATATCATTTAGCACTCCTATATGCTTATCTAGTAGCATACCTGTATTGATAGCATCCTGAATACTATCATTCAACCTTGTTTGACTCTCCACAAGGCTCTTGTACACTTGCTTGGGTTGATCCACAAATACTACACTATCTGGCATATAATCTAGTATACTTACACCTTCACACCACGCACTAAAATAACCCCATGTACTCAGGCTAATTCCCGTATTTATTGCCTCTTTTGTGACATTTAGATTGGATAAGTTTGCCAAAAATTCATGCGGATTACTCACTAATCTAACTCGCTTGATTGCTCTATCCACACTAGCCTCAATACTATTAGCTATCTTACTACATTCCTCCGGAGTCACATCATAACCATTAGGGCACAATTCCAAATTCTCCACCTCGTCAATACCATATTGACTCAGCACATTAAAACTCTTGATTTTCTCAATCACCGTATCAAAATAATACAATCTGTATGGCAATTGGCTATTGATTGGGAAAATATCCACTACATCTCCGCGTCTAGCGAATTGACCGCCCATCTCCACCTGCTGTACTCTAATGTAACCTACCTTGCTAAGCAGCGCACACAAATCATCTGGGCTAATATCTTGGTTAACGCTAAATGTTAATATATTACGCTTGAATGTTTGTGGACTGACAAATTTCTCATTCAACACCTCTGCATTCAACACTAATACATCTACATTATTTGATATCATACTATACAAGGACTCTTGCCTCTGCTGCTGCATATTACCGAATTCTTTGGTGTGATACAGATAATTTGTATTAGCATTCAGAATAGTCGCTACTTTTTTACCCATTTTCTTGAAATAATTACTATATTCCTCACAACTCTCCGCACTATTTACAATATATACTACCTTTTTGTCAATAATATTGGCTAGATACAATTTTTCACCCTTATTTAGACCAAAAACGCTCACATTTTTATGTGAACGCACATTCTCTATATATTCCGTTATCTTAGTACTATTCTCTAATTCTGTAATTCTCATAACCTACACCGTAGTAGACACTACATTCCCCTGTACATAATCTATCAC
>JAFVZD010000008.1 GCA_017508345.1 Clostridia bacterium
AAAATGGATGACAATGATTTGAAGGAATTAGGTCTTGAACGGAATGTAATGGAGGATATGTTTGAGACCAACAATATCTACTACATATTTTACATACTCGGATAGTGGCATTTTGTCACTCATTAGGGCTAATTGATTGTAGAGATCTGCAAAAGATTGTAGTTTTTTGGCTACTGCGGGAGAAAAAGTATATATATTCAGATTTTGCAATACAGATAGATAACTAGTGTTGTATGCGTTGTTGCGCAATTCGTTGATAGTGGACTCTCCTATACCACGCTTAGGTACATTGATGATACGAGCAATACTCTCATTGTCTAGAGGGTTGATCACAGCACGGAGATAAGCAATAATATTCTTGATCTCCACACGCTCAAAGAACTTGAATCCACCCAACATTTTGTACGGAACATTGTATTGCATCATATATTCCTCAAATAGTCTAGATGGTGCGGAATATCGCATAAGTATAGCACAATCAGAATACTTGAATCCTTTGTCGCGCACTAGGTTGATTATGGTGCGAATGACAAATTCTGCCTCTTGCCTATCACTATCTCCAGCATAATAAACTACATCTGTACCTTCGGCATTTTGTGTCCAGAGTAATTTCTCCAATCGTTGACTGTTGTTGCTAATTACCATATTAGCTTTTTCTAGGATTTTTTTTGTAGAACGGTAATTTTGCTCTAGTTTGTAGGTGTGCGTATTAGGGAAATCTCTACGGAAATTCATAATGTTATTGATGTTGGCACCACGCCAGCCATAGATACATTGATCCTCATCACCCACTACCAGTATGTTTCCCCATTTTTTTGCCAATAAACTAACTATGTCGTATTGTACTATATTGGTATCTTGGAATTCATCTACATGAATGTAGCGAAATCTGTCTTGGTACTTGGCTAGTATATCAGGGTGTGTGGTGAATAACTCATAGGTCTTGACTAATAGATCGTCAAAATCTAGAGCATTGCTATTACGCAGAGCGGATGTATATCTATTGTATACAGAACGCAAAGCGTCTTCGTCTATAAAGTCAGGGAGTGTCAATAGATATTTCTCTAAAGTAGTGTTGTTATTCTTAATATTAGACATATGATATTCTATGCTCTTTTTTTGACCATCTTCGGTAATACCTAAATCAGCATAAATATCTTTTAGCACTCTACTCTTCTCAGTATCGCTATATATGCTAAATTTGGAATTGAATCCATCTAGTTTGTCTATCTCTCTACGCAAAATTGTCACGCATAGTGAGTGGAATGTGGATACCCAAATATACTCGCCATTATCCACCATACGACACACACGCTCACGCATTTCGCGAGCGGCTTTGTTTGTAAATGTGATAGCCAATATGTTGTATGGCGATACACCTTTTTCTAGTATAAGATATGCAATACGGTGTGTCAACAACCTAGTCTTGCCACTACCCGCACCTGCGGTAACTAATATAGCACCCTCGGTATCCATTACGGGCAATCTTTGTTCATCATTCAATCCATCTACAATACTCACTTGTTTTTATCCTC
>JAFVZD010000076.1 GCA_017508345.1 Clostridia bacterium
AATATGTTATATTATTAATAAATATTGGGCGACAAAAAGTAGGTGAATTATGACATTTGATGAAGCGTTGGAGATTGCTAAGATTAATCCGGAATTGGATAGTGCGGTAATGGCGAATATGCCAAGTGGGCTAAACAAATTGGAGCAGACTTTGTATGTGTATACAAAGATGTGTTCTATACTGAATTATGACCCGCAGTTTTGGGCATCTAATCTGGATGAGGGACCTAGGGGGCCATATCACCAAGATATTAATAATATTGAGAAAGTGAATGCGAATAATCCTGATGTAGTATGTTATTCTTTTAGCCTTATTTTTGGTAAATTTTTGGATAAACTTGGTGTGGATTATATATTCCGTGGTTATGATAATAGTATGCAGTATGGTAAGCATTCGGATATAATAGTGTCAGTTTTGCCAGAAGATGCGGATTGTGAAATGCAAGATAATTTTGTGAACATTTATTTTGCGGGGTATACGGATATGAATAGTTATAAGGTAAACGGAGTGGTGACACCGTATTTGGTTAAGCGTGACACCAATGGTGATGCGGTGGATAGTCATTTTGATGAGTACTTTATGAGTGTATGCGATAATATTATCAATCTAGTGAAAAGTGAGGAGGACGAAAAGAGGGCAAAAGAGGTGGAGCGTGTCTACAACGAGAGTAGAGTGGAGAAAATAGAGCGTATATATACAGAGAATTTTGGTTTGAGTGCAAAACTAAATGAAAAAGAAAAACTAGATATAATGCTCAAGCAAATGGCAAGTGTAAAAATGGACAAATATAGTGCGTCATTTTATAGAAAAAAGATATTCAAAAACATTACTAGGGATATGGACACAGAGAAGGTATATACATTTAGCATATTGAGGGAAAGGACAAAAGAGAACAAGGACTTGTACAATATGATATCTATACTGAATGTTTGCGATGATAACGAGGATATTTATATAAAGTATTCTCACGATGATGAGATAAAATATTGTGATGCTAGCGAAATACAGGCGGGATTTGATACAGGTCAATATGATTATATTTTGGATGGAAATATGATGCCACCTAATTGTATTTTGCCTAGGATAAAGAGTAGGAGTGTGGATGAGAGATTTGGTGGATTACTCAAACGAATAAAGGTCACAGATAAATCTATTGGGGAGTATATGATACACGCAAAGACTCAGGCTAATAAGTACCCACCTTATCCGCAATTGAATGTCTACAAGATGCTGAATAACCGAATGAATGAAGCAAGTGCGAGTAGTATTAAGGGTGTAGCCAAATAAGGAGGTAGGTTATGCAAAATAAATTGTGCGAAGTGTGTGATAAATTATTAAAAAATACAGAAAAAATGGACAAAAAATCCATTGAAAAATATAAATTAATAAAAGAAATTTTGAGTGTGACGGATTGTTTTATGCAAATGAGCGTAGATGTTGCGATGTCTATTCTCTATGATTTGGGATATACCAAAGATGAGGCTAAAAAAATATATGTCAAATTAACCGAATTTAAATACTAGTGTGATTTTTTTTGCGATAAATTGGGTACAGAGTAGAATAAAAGAAGAACAAAAAAGTATATTGTGTGTAGCAATATACTTTTTTAGTAGTCGTAAGTAATATTTTTGAATAATTCATCATCAAAAAAATCATAAAGGGATATATTTAGGCCTTCGCAAATATTCTGGATAGTGGCAATCCCGGGGTTTTTGCTTTTCCCATAAAAAATACTAGTAATAGTGCTGGGTTCTACACCGGATAAAGTACCCAGTTTGTTGGGGGTAATATTGTTTTGTTTACACAAATTCAAGATGCGTTGAGTGATTGCCTCAGTTAATTTCATTAAATATATCCTCATATTATTTTTTAAAATTGTAGTATTATATGACCAATTATTATTAAGTTTGGGAACTCATATGGGTTAGGATTGTTGGATATTCATATACAGGGTTTGGGTGGCGGGGAGGATGTAGTTGGCGGAGAAGTTTTTGTCTACAAAGTGGTAGGTAATGTGTACTCGATATAAGCCAATATTGGTAGGTGCGGCGCTACTGTATATTGGGGTAGAGGCGGAGGCTAGTGCGTATTCTACGGAGTAGTACAATTTGACATCTAGGCCGTCTACATAAAAGGTTTTGGCTTTTCCGTCATATGTGTAATTTATGGTGTCATTGGTGTTGACAGGGGACTCTAGCTGTATTTTGTCGATTGTGAATTGTCGGGTAAGGTGGATGGTTTGGTAATTTGGACCCGCACTGATTGTGAATGTGACTTTGTAACTGCCTGCATTGGTAGGAGGGAGGGAATTGTGCTGGGTAGAGTCCTTGATATATATGACATTTGACACAGTGAGTGTGTCTTTTAGAGCCTGACTAGGTGTCACCATTATGCTGTAAGTTTCGCCATTGTAATAAAATCTAGTACCTGTACTGATTACATAGAGGCTACTATTGTTGGATAGGTAAATATTGTAGTCTGTACCCTCTACCAATGTGTGTTGATGAACGGTAAATGTCTGCATGTTGGAGTATTCTAGGATATTTTGATTACCCGGATAATATGCACGGATGTCATAAGTGCCGGCATCTAGGGCGATGGTGCGTGCGTTGGAATGGGCTGGAATGTTATTCCAAGTAGTACTACCATGAATGCGGTATTGGTACACTAGGTCTTGTAGTAAACTTTGTGGCAGAGGTGCGGTACTGTATTGGTCGCCTGTAGGTGTAGTATTTAGCCAACAACGAGAAAAATCTATGACATCTCCGTATTTGTATTCTGAATATGCAGAAAAGTTGAAGTCTAGGCGGTTATTATTTAGGCAAAATCTATCTAGTGTAGCTGGTAAGATTTTGTAACTACAGATGATTGCCTGCTCATTCTCTACATTCATATCTTGGTAAGTATTGCCTCCCTGGATGCTGATACGAGCGGTGTATTCGCCTGCGTTGGTTGGGGCGGTGGTGGAGTATGCTATATCTGGTAAGTGGCTTAGTTTGTATTCAATGGTGTAGGTACTGTCTTGGGCTAAGGTAATAGTATTTAGTGAACGCAGATTAATTGGGTTAGGATTACCATTATATATAGCGTCTGGAATACTAAAATTAGGGTCTACAATTATATTCTTTTTTAGCACGGTAACATTAATTGTAGTAATTTTTTCGCTAAATACTAGGTGTATAGTGGTGAGCCCGGAGTAATTGAGCTGATAAATGTCTGGGGTAGCCACACTTAGCGGGAGCTGTGCGGTGTCACCATTCTCGTATTCTACTAGCAAAGTACCACCGGACAAGTCTAGGTGGTCATTCACCATGTATGTGGTCTTTGTAGGATTCTGAATTACACTGATTTGTTGGACAGCGGAAGGTGTATTACAACCGCTGAGTCCAAATGTACCCAATATGAGTAGCATAACGGATAGCATACTGAACCAAAATTTTTTCATTAAATACCTCTATTTTTTTGTTTATAAAATGGTAACATATTTTGAATAATTTTGTCAAATAAATATTAGGAATATTACATTTTTTTTATTATGTGTCAAAATGAATAAAAAATAATTAAAATTACGCAAAAATAATGCAGATTATGGATGTGATGTAATTTATTTTGGCGAATACGAGTTTGAGAATTTGGTGTAAATATGTAGTTATATCCAAAAAAAACAAAAAAAATAATAAAAATTTGAGAAAAAATATATTAAAATGTTTGTAAAAATTATAAAAAATTGGTACAATATATAGTAATAATATTTTTTGCGTTAAGAATCAAAATAAATAAAGAGGTAAGTTTATGCAAAAGAGTAGTAAGTTGTGGAGTATTGTATGTAGTGTAGCCATTGTACTGATGTGTGTGGCTATGTGTGCAGTGGCACCAGTCAAAACACATACTACGGATAGTACGATATCTATGGATAATTGGATGAACTATGCGAGTGGTATATTGAGTGGTAGTGGTACAGTGAATGACCCATATCTAGTGGGAAGTGCTACGGATTTGGCCACTATGGCTGATATGGTCCAGAGTGGTTATGCTAATGCACATTACCAGCAGACTAAAGATATTAGTTTGCGTGGCAAGAATTGGACTCCTATAACCTTTGATAATAGTTATACTGGCTTTGTGTATGATGGTAATGACAAGACTATTAGTGATATGACGATATCTGTGGCATTGGCTACTGTGCAGTCAAATACCAATTTTGGTATGTTTGCAGAGAATTATGGTACTGTGCAAAACTTGACATTATTTAGCCCAAATGTAATTGTGGAATACGATGAAAATATAGTGGATGTATATGTAGGTGCTGTGGCGGGTATAAACTATGGTACTATTGAGAAAGTAACATTGACAGATAATGGACCTAATAATATACAGGGTATCCACGCTGGTGGAATAGCAGGTTTTAATGCTGTTAGTGGTTTGATTAGTCAGTGTAATTCGAATATTGCTCATGTCAAAGGCGAGATTGCTGGTGGAATAGTGGCTAGCAACAATGGTAGAGTAGAATACTGTAAGGTAAGTAATTTTAGTTATGTATACGGAGAGATATATGCTGGTGGAATAGCGGGACAACATAGTGCTACTGATGTGAGTGATGACCAAATTTATCAATGTGCAGTGTACAATTACAATACAACTGGTCTTATGACTATTTCTGGTGGAGGGACAAGTAGTGTGGGTGGTATTGTAGGAGAAAATTACTCTGGCAGTGTTATTGACCGTTGTATGGTGTATAGGGTAAATGTGGGTACGGAGATTACCTTTGGCACAGGTGGAACGATTTGGGACATAGGAATAGGTGATGATGGCTATGCGGATGCATCTGGATATTATTGTGGTGGTATAGCGGGTACCAATTCTGGTGTAATAAAGAATGTATATGCACAGGCGAATGATTATGAGAAAACTAGTGTGGTTGGCTCACAGGCGGGTGGACTAATTGGACGAAATGCCAATACTGGTACACTTGAGAATAGTTGGGCTGTGCAAAGAGTATTTGGAGTGGATGATACCAGTATGGTGGGTAACATCATAGGTAAGAATGAGGCAACTAGCACGGATAATATTAGTAATGTTTATTATAGTACGGATGTGAGTGCATACGAATTTGATATTGGCAATAGTGGTTATAGGGCAGGTATAGGCGCAGTAGGAGAGGGCGAAGATGCTGGAATTACCGGAAAGATTAGTGCGGATTTGGTGTACAAAGAAAATCAAATGATAATGGATACATCGGAGGGTGCTTGGGTAGGCAAGAAAGTACAAAATACTAGAGGGGCATATATTTATCCAAGTTTAAATTTTGACAAATTTAGTTATGCAGATTATGGACAAGATATTACTGACGGCCTTTTACCATTGCCTATAGAGCATATTTATACCACTCAATTTGAATTGGGTACTCAGGAGAGTGATATTGACGAATTAGAATTAATCCAGATTGTAGGTGGTGTGGATTTGAGTGCTTACAATTACACTAATGTGATTAGCCACTACATAGTGATGCCTACTGATATTATATTGAATAAGATGGGTGGTAATGCAAACAAGGTGGGAGAAATAGTATGGACATATACCGCGAATGGCAATACAATGATTTATGACGATAGTGGTAAATTCGTTAGTACGGAATACAAGGCATATTACAAGAGTAGGACACTGAGCATTGAGTATTATTTTCGTATGGATAGCGAATCTGAGTATAGTCTGGTAACGGGCAAGATTGAGCAATTGAGAAAAGGTTATATATACCGCGCAGGTGGAACAGACCTAGATAGAGAATACACATTGGGTACAGAGATGGCTTTGCCTATGCTAAATTATAAACCTACGGACCCGGTAGGCTATGCTGTGATATGGCGACTGAATATTGAGGAAAGTAATACAATTTTTGAGAATGATGTGGCTATCAATGGGAAAGAGATATATGGGTTAAGTACGGATTTGTTTACCGAGAGTGATACTATCAAGGCGTACGGAACACTTAGTTTTGCCAAGTACAAAATCAAATTGATGGCTACTGGTTATTTGGACACGGGTGTACGAGTAGATAATATAGCCGCTGGTAATGGTATTAATGTGGGTGGAACTGCTTATACGGAATTGGATTTGGATACTAGTGTGGAGTATGGGCAGGATTTTGATTTGAGCCAAAAGGATGCAAAAGATATAACTGTGAATGATTTGACCAAGGATGGTGTGGTTTACGCATTCAAAGGTTGGAGATTGGCGGGCAATAATCAAAAAGTACTAACCGCCCCTAGCGGAGTGGGACTGGATAAATGGGCATTTGGAAAAGGTTATGCAAATTCTAGTGGCCAAACAGATGACAGGATAGTATTCGACACAATCAATGGCGAGGTAGTGGTATACCTCTATGCGGTGTATACTACCAAGACTAAGACTGTGCAATTTTATGGTGCGGAGACACAGACAGGAAATGACACTTATACAAAGTTGAGTGGACAGGACCAGAATGTAGATTTTAATACAAAGTTGGTAGCGTTACCTAGTAATGATAGTGTAAATATCAAGCCTACGGGAATGAAAGTAGGGTATTGGTTCTATTATGAGGTGGATGAGGACGGACAATTTGTATTGGATGAAAACAAGCAAAAAATCAAGGTAAAATTTGATATCACAAAACCAATTATGCGAGATTTGAAACTGTACGCGTGGTATATGTACCAAGAATACAAATTGAATTTTGACAAAAACAATGCGGATGCGGAATATACCTTTGATGTAAATGTTGATGCTGAGTATACTAGTGTGATTTCGTTAAAATTGGATGAATTGTACCACAAGTACCTAGAGTCCGAGGACGGATATACAGATTGGTTGCCTACTATGGTGGGATATGTATGTAATGGTTGGTATTTGGATGCGGAATGCACACAGCCAATTATTGTGATACAGAGTAATGGTATGGTGGAATTGAATGAAACACAAACTATGCCAGAGAATGAGTTGACCTTGTACGCAGGTTGGCGAGCAAAGGAATTTTACCTATCACTAAAGGCTAATGGTGGTGCGGATGGAAATATTAATTCTGTATTAATCAAGTATGGCGAAAACATTATAGACAAACTGAATGGTTTGGCAAAATCTGACCTACCTACACACAAGAGCAAGGGACTAGTGGCATGGTCGTTCCAGCAAAACGCGGGTTATACTGATGGGCTAATGGGTACGGACAAGTACATTTTGGCTAGTGGTAACGATGTAATGATTGATGGTACGCTAAAAGTAATTGGGCACAAAATGATTGATGTGGGTCCAGAGGGGACACTGATACCTGTTTATGCGGTGTGGAGGACACATTGTAAGGTTACTTTTGATGCAGGTGGTGGTGAATTTGGTAATGTGAGCTGGGATACTGATAATAGCGACATATATTTGTGGGGTTGGGAAAAAGTGAAGGACGGAAAGGAGAACTTTAATCTCACTAGTTACACACCGAAATTAGAGGGGTACAAATTCTTGGGTTGGTACATCGCGGATGAAAATAACGAAATCTCTGCTAGTAGTCTAAAATTCACTGAGGATATGGACATAGGTGGTAGAGAGAATTTGCGAATTTGTGCAAAGTGGGATATAGATCCTGATTATGAATATTCTGCTCCTAGCGGTACGCAATCTGTGGTGGTTACATTGATTTGTTTGGGGGCTGTAATCATTGCTTTGGTGCTATCTGTGGTATTGCACGCAAAGGGTAGGGATGGTTATGTTTCTCAAAAAGAATACCAGAGAGTGCAGACTGCAAGAGAGAGGCGTAATTATAATCCTCACGACAAAGATGCAGTAGAGCAAAGAGACAAAGAAATCAAAGAAAAACACAAAAATGATTAAAAAAATAGCGAAAAATCATAAAAAACATCAAAATTTACTAAAAAATAGAAAAGAGAGCATAATGTTGTGGGAAACACTATGTTCTCTTTTTTTTCTGTTGTTTTAACCTAATATCAGTGGTAAAATTACTGTATCTAATGTGTCACATACCCACATATAGAATGATGCACCTATTGTGCTATTGTCTAGTAGTGGATTGAGTATGTCTAGTAGGAATGGTAAGGCAGAACCTACTAGGTATGTTATAGCGAATATGGAGAAGCAGGACACTGCTCCTTTTAATGCACCCAGTAGGAAGCCCAAGAATTTGTCCAAACTCTTGATAGAACGATTGCGGGTGATAGCATCAAAGATTTTTGATAACAATTTGAGTAAAATTTTGAGTACTATAAATAGAATTATTGCGGAAATTACTACACCTATTATATGACCTACCGCATCGCTAAGTGCGGTGATGAATTCTGGACTATTGATAGTGTATTGAGTGGCATAATCTGCCCCCAATAGTAGTCCTGCCAATTTGTCCACTAGCCAAGGGAGTGATTCGCCCTCGCAATATCCTGTTATGGTGGGCGTAATGCTATTGCTGAGTGCACCAGATAATCCGAACCACGAGTCAAGCAGGCTACACATTGGCTCTGCTAGCCAAATAGCTATTACTAATGTGATTAATGTACTACATAGGTTGATTAGGGTTTTGAAAAAACCGCGTTTTAGTCCAATCAGTGCGGATATGAGTAATATCGCAATCAGTATTATATCTAACCAAGGCATATATGTACCTCCTGAAAATATCATAATATATTAACATATTAATAAAGTTTTGTCATTTATTTTTAATAAAGAATGAAAAAAATTACTAATTTTGTCAAATGCAAAAATTTTGCTAAAAAATGTGTAAAACTTAACCAAAACGGAGAAAAGGATTGTTTTATGCGTGAATTTTTGAGAATTTATGGTATGACGGGGGAGGCTGGATACAAACTGAGTGCGGTATTACAAAGGGTAATAACGGGCAAAAGTGAAGTAGTATTTTTGTGTGTGGGCACGGATAGGGTGGTTTTTGATAGTCTGGGGTGTATGGTGGGTAGTATTTTGAAATCCAGTAAAATACCATATTATGTTTATGGAGATATGAGTAAATGTATAACGGGCAAGAATGTTATGTTTGCGGTAGATTATATTAGGACTATGCACAGAGATTGTATTTTGTGCGTGGTGGATGCACTAGCTACTAGAGAACAATGCCACTTGAATGAGATAGTGGTAGCTAGTAGTTATGTGAGTTCGTTATCTAGTGAATTGAGGATTGATGGGGATATTTTTGTGTATGGTGTAACTACCATTTTGGGTAGCAAATTGGGACAGGGTACAAAACTATTAAATGTATACCATTTGGCACAAAATATTGCTAAAGGGATTATGCTGGCGGTAGGGAATAATTTGAGCAAAAACGAGGTGTATGAAATAGGAAAAAACAACTGAATTTTTTTGAACTTGTAAGTATAAAAATCAAAAAAGATGTTGTAAAATCAACATCTAAATTCAAAAAAACACTAAAAATTCATCGAATATTGAGTAAATTTGCATAAATTTGATATAATTTCGACATTTTGCAACATTTATCGACGAATTGAAACACATAATGACAGGCGAAAACACAATGCGACAAGTAGTGTGAAATTGCGACATTTTGCAACACTTATCGACATATTGAAACATAAAAGGACAAGTCAGAAACAAATGCGACAAGTAGTGTAAAATTGCGACATTTTGCAACATTTATCGACAAGGAAGCACTCAAAAGCGACAAAAAAATATTGAGTAAAATAATCAAAAAATATTATAAAATATTGAGATTAATAATTATAAAAATAATCAAAAAATATTAGTGAAATTAAGCAAAAAAACAGCCAAAAAATGACTGTTTTTTTGAGATTACCTAGACACGGTAGAGTCGTTATCATTGGTATTTTGGTTGGTTGATTTTTTGATAGTGTTGACAATAGGTCTAGAATAACAACCGCCATCAAGGTGTGTAGGATATGGTTGAACAAAAGTGAATGCTCCGCCATCGTGTTGCATAGCATAAGTCTTGCCATTAATATTCTTTTTGCTATTGTGATATGTACGATATGTGTCAACCTTGGTTGGTTGTACGATATTGTCGGAATTATTGTCATCTATTGCTTTTGAGTAGTTGCCTCCGTCAAGGCTAACAGGGTATGGTGGCACATATCTGTAATCACCACCATCATGGTGCATTACATAGGTTTTACCATCGATAACCTTAGTGAATTTACCACTAGTTACCTTGCGTCTATTCTTGATGTCTTGGATAATTTCGTTGCCTTGGTTGGATTGTGTATTGTTGCTCATGATATTTGCCCCCTTTTAAAGATAATATTATTAATAGTAGCATATTTTTTGTGAATATGCAAGATATAATTGTTATTTTTTAAATAATATTAATTTTAGAATTTTGAATGGTATTTGTGTTGCATATAAATAAAAATGTATTTGTTAGTATCAAAGTACTAATTGTGCTATGTGCAGTGTTGTATTAAAAGAAGGGGTATTTATTGCAAAATTTAGATATAAGTTTATATTCATTTAATAATTATGTAGTCGAATATTACGAGATGAAATTGTAAAAATAAGTAATGTTATTTAACTCTATGTAATGTTTGAGAGATGGGGGTAAAATGTTGAGA
>JAFVZD010000077.1 GCA_017508345.1 Clostridia bacterium
GGGGGGGGTATAATAAGGTATACCATATTGAACAGGAGGTGAATTATGAATAGTCAAATGGTTGTAAAAAAATCAAACAAAAGCATTATTACTATAGTAACAATTGCCATAAGTTTGTTGCTATCCGTGGTGTTTTTGTTTGGTGGATGTAATTTGGGAAACAATGGTCTAAGGGCTATTACTACAGAAGAAATCAAACTAGCTATGAATGGATTGGATTCAAAGATGAATGCTATTACATCAGGAACTGCTGGTGCCAATAGTATTAGTATGAGTAGTAATGCAAAGGTATCAGGAACAGATAGTGATACATCTTATCTTGGTTTGCCATATAGTATGTATAATGATGAAGTTACACCAACAGAATTGAATGATGGATACATAGGCACTATTAGACCTTTTATGGAGGTTTTTGAGCCAATTGTAGATATTATTAATAGTACAGAGCAGGCATTCAAACCATATCAAATCTATATAGATGACACAAATGAGAATATGTATATCACATGCCTAGTGACCACTAATATTGAGACTCGTACCATTGTAGCATATTATACAGTAGCACGACAAGAATCTGCTGGAATATTTGCTACCAATGTTAGATTAGAGTTGCAAATGACAGAGGATTATTCAGCATGGGAAAAGGCATATTTCTTGTCCGTAATGGGTGCTACTGATCATGAAATTCAAGCTCAAGTATGTGAAATTATCAATAACATTGATGATGAAAACGCAGTAGATGCTTATCACTATTTGAGTTATAATGAATTAACAGGTGTTAATGGATTGCGTTCATTTGAATTCAAAAATAGTAAATATTTGCAACTTCGTAGTGATCAATTAAATGACACTCAAAAAAGTATGTTTTACGACAAGTATTTTGCTACTAAAATTACATATATGGACTTTATTACAGCACATTAATTATTTGTAAATATTCAAATTCCCAAATTACACAAAAGAGTAGGCTAGTATGCCTGCTTTTTTAATATAATACCATTCAAAAAAATCAAAATGTTTTGTCTTTTTTTATAATGTGTCCAAAATAGACTTGACAAGAGAGGCGTTTTTTTATACAATATATATTATGCTGAAAAGCATATGAAATTAATTAAAAGAGAGGGCAACGCCAATGCTAAGTAATATAGGTGTTGGATTGCTTGGTTTTCAAATAAATATATTACCATTTATATTTGTTTTGATAGGCTCACTGGCAGTAGGTGCAGTGGCTAGTATTTTTGTATATAGAGCCGTGATTACCAAGAAATTGGAGAATGCAAACAAGAATGCAAAACAAATAGTGAACGAGGCATTACAAGAAGCCAAAACAATCCAAAAAGAAGCAAAATTAACTGCTCAAGAGGATGCAATAAAAATTAAGGCAGATGCTGAGCAAGAATTGAAAGCTAGAAGAATAGAAATCGAAAAATTGAACGACAGAATATTGCAACGCGAGGAATTCATAAATTCTAAGGAACAAACACTAGAAAAAAAGAACGAAGCAGTAGAACAATACAAGACAAAATTAGAGAACAAAGAAAAAGAATTAAATGACAAGACTGCGGAGTTAGACAAAAAGCAAAATGACATTATCAAAGAATTAGAAAAAGTAGCAAAACTCACTAGAGAAGAGGCATTAGCAAGGCTGACAAACGAAATCAAAGACGAGGCTAGAGTGCAGGCTGCTATGGATATCAGGAATATCGAGCAAGAGGCCAAAGACAACGCATACAAAAAAGCTCAAGAGATTATCTCTATGTCTATCCAAAAGTATGCTGCTGATGTGACTAGTGAATCCACCGTGACTACCGTATCATTGCCGAATGATGAGATGAAAGGCCGATTGATAGGTAGAGAGGGTAGGAATATCAAAGCCATTGAGAATGCAACAGGTATAGATCTTATTATTGATGATACACCTGAGGCAATCGTACTATCAGGATTTGATCCAATACGCAGAGAGATTGCTAGAATATCTATCCAAAAACTAATGCAAGATGGTAGGATCCATCCAGCAAGAATTGAGGAAACTGTAAACAAAGTAGAACGCGATATTGATATTCAAATCAAAGAAGCGGGTGAGAACGCTGTAATCACAGCAAAAGTACATGGTCTACACAATGAATTAGTCAAGACTCTGGGTAGACTAAAGTACAGGACTAGTTATGGGCAAAATGTTTTAAAACATAGCATAGAGGTGTCACACTTGGCCGGTATGATGGCTAGCGAACTAGGATGTGACGAAAAGATTGCAAGGCGTGGTGGTTTGCTACACGATTTGGGTAAAGCACTTGACCACGAAAAAGATGGTACACATGTATCAATCGGTGTAGAACTTGCCAAAAAGTACAAAGAAAATGCCAATGTTATCAACTGTATAGAGGCTCATCACGGAGATGTAGAATTCAAATGCGTAGAGGCTGTACTAGTACAGGCTGCAGATATAATATCTAGCTCAAGGCCTGGTGCTAGACGCGAGTCCTTAGACAACTATGTCAAGAGGTTGCAAAAGTTAGAGGAGATATCTATGTCATTCAAGGGTGTAGAAAAAGCATTCGCTATCCAAGCAGGTAGAGAGGTGCGTATCATCGTGCGACCAGAGCAGATCACAGACGAAGATGCTATGTATTTGGCTAAAGATATTGCCAAGAGAATAGAGCAAGAAATGGAGTATCCAGGACAAATCAAAGTAAATGTTATCCGTGAATCTCGTGCTATTGAATATGCAAAATAATCACACAATCCATATCACAAACATAAAAGAATACTAACAATAGTATTCTTTTTTTGTGAGGTAAATATGGTAGCAGATAGCCACAACGATATATTCTGGATATACCAAACAAAATCCGAGCTAAATACACATCTCAAACAACTCAGTACCAACAATGTAAATAAACTTGCGTGTGTATATTTTTCGTACAACTATTCAAGAGATAGTGACTATATTTTGACCGACATATGCGATAAATTCCGTTGGATTAGTGAC
>JAFVZD010000078.1 GCA_017508345.1 Clostridia bacterium
AATGTGATTATCCATGAGATAGCACATCAGTGGTGGTATGGGGTAGTGGGTAGCAATGAGTGTGAGCATGCGTGGATGGATGAGGCATTGACTGAGTATACTACTGCTTTGTTTTATGACAAAAATGTAGGTTATGAATTGACTACGAGTGAAGTATTGAGTAATGCTCTGAATTCGTATTTGCTATTTTGTGATGTATATAGAGAGGTGTATGGCGAACTCAATAGTAGTATGAATAGGAATATACATGACTTTGATACAGAGACAGAATATGTATATCTAACTTATGTAAAAGGAGTGCTCATGTTTGATAGTATTGCAGATGTAATAGGACAGAGCAAAATGGAGAAGTGTCTAAAAGAGTATTATGAGAGTAATGCTATGTGTAATGCTAAACCTAGTGATATGGTGGAATGCTTTGCGAGAACATCAAAAAAGGATTTGGGCAAATTCATAATGTCATGGCTAGATGGTAGTGTAGTATTGGAGGAATTATCAAGATAACAAAAAAACATCGCTAACTTAGCGATGTTTAACTTTATTAGTCATTGGATAATTTTTTTAGTTTTTGATATAATTGGTCGTTTTGCTCTTTTGCTAGGTTGAGTAATTCGTTGGCGTTATCTGGTGAGGTCTTGAATAAATTAGCAAAACGGCGTTGGGTTTTGGCAAATTCTACATAATCCATAGTAGGTTCGCCACTATCTAGATGTAGTTTTTGGGTACTAGGGTTATAGTGGAAAAGGTGCCAGTAACCGCTCTGTACTGCTTGACGCTCAATGAGTGTAGTATTGGACATATCTATACCATGATTGATACATGGTGCGTATGCTATAATGATAGATGGTCCACGATGCATTTGAGCCTCTCGCATACAATTGAGAGTATGTGCCATATTGGCGCCAAGGCTAACTTGTGCAACATATGCGTTAGGGTAATTGAGTGCCATCATACTGAGTGATTTGCGTGCGTTGCGTTTGCCGGCATTTGCAAATTTTGCGACTGCTCCGGTAGGAGTAGCCTTGGAGGATTGTCCACCCGTGTTGCTATATACTTGGGTATCTAATACTAGAATATTCACATCCATATTGCTAGCCAATACATGGTCAAGACCGCCAAATCCTATATCATAAGCCCAACCATCACCACCAATGATCCAAACGGATTTTTGGTATAATTTGTCTTGGGATGCTAGTATATCACGAATAGTATTCTTGAGTTTGCCTTTGGCTGTCTTGTATTCTTTTTGGAGAGTGGCTATTAAGGTATCACAAATTACCTTGTTTTTGTCCAAGTCATTATCCATATTTAGCCAATTTGTTAATTCGGCAGATGAAGTGGAGCCAAGAGTAAGTACTGAGTGAATGAGGGTGGTGAGTTCGTTCACTTGGGTATCCAACGCGATACGCATACCTAATCCAAATTCGGCATTATCCTCAAATAGACTATTTGCCCACGCTGGACCATGTCCCTGTGAATCTACCGTGTATGGACATGCTGGGTAACTACCACCATATATACTACTACAACCTGTAGCATTGGCTATGAGCATACTATCGCCGAATAATTGAGTAGCCATTTTGATATAGGCAGTTTCTCCGCAGCCAGCACATGCGCCACTGTATTGGAAATAGCATGGTGCAAATTGCAAGCCCTTGAAGTTGGCTTTGTTGATGGCGGATGCATCGTTTGTTAGTTTGCTAGCAAAAATATGATATTTGTGCTGTTTTTTGATTTGGGTAGCACCGTCACTCATTACCAAGGCTTTTTTGATGCTAGGGCAGACATTTACACAGCATCCACATCCAGTACAATCTAGTGGGCTTATTTGGATGCGATATTCTTTGTCTTGGTAGCCCTTTGCACAAACGGTGACAAAGCCTTTTGGGGTAGGAGTGGATTTGTCCACGATTACTGCACGAATAGCACCATGAGGACAAATTGTGCTACACATATTGCATTGGATACAATTCTCTGGTATCCATTCTGGTATATCTTGGGCTATGCCGCGTTTTTCGAATCGTGATGTATCAGTAGGCACACTGCCATCAGCAGAGAATGTGCTGGTAGGTAGGTTGTCTCCCTGTAATCTTGCTATTGGTTGCATAATGTTTTTGCTAAATGTGTTTTGAGTAGTGGTGTACTGAGTGGTGACTGTATTTTCTGCATTTTCCCAATCTGGTGTAATATCTACCTTTTGGACAAGAGTAGCACCTTTTTGGATTGCTTGGTGATTCATCTGTACTACTTTTTCACCAGCTTTTGAGTAGGATTTTGTAGCGAAATCCTGCATGTGTTGGATAGCATTAGGGAAAGGTAGGATATTTAGGGCAAAGAAAGCGGATTGCATAATTGTATTGATTTTACCTCTCAAACCAATACTTTCTGCGAGGTCAAAAGCGTTAATGATATATAGCTGGATATTGCGTCTATATAGTTCTTGTCTGAAAGATGCTGGTAGATTGTCACGAATATTCTCTGGTGTCCAATTGCAGTTGAGTAGTAATTTGCCACCATCTTTTAGTGAACTCAGTATATTGTATTTGCCTATAAATCTAGGGTTGTGACATGCTACAAAGTCTGCGGTAGTAATATTGTATGGGGCAAGTATAGGGGTGTCGCTAAAACGCAAATGGCTAATGGTAACACTACCACTTTTTTTGCTATCATACACAAAGTATCCTTGTGCATAATAATCTGTATTATCACCTACCATTTTGATGGTGTTTTTGTTGGCACTAACTGTACCATCACTACCTAATCCATAGAATATACAACTAGTACCGTGGAATGGTAGTGGATAGTGGTGTGTATCAAGACTAGTGTGTAGTATGTCATCATGGATACCAATGGTAAAGTGGTTTTTTCCATTTTTGTGTGTATTCTCAATTACTGCATACGCATCACTAGGTGTAAAGTCTTTTCCACCTAGACCATATCTACCACCCAATACAGTGATGTTACTTCTACCGCATTCTGCTAGTGCTGTTATGCAATCTAGATAAAGTGGTTCTCCTAGGCTACCAGGTTCTTTTGTTCTATCCAATACTGTCATATATTTTATAGATTTGGGGATTGCTTGACAAAAGTCTTTTGCGTAGAATGGACGATATAGGCGGACTTTGAGTAGGCCAGTCTTTTCTTTTTCTGTTTTGTTTAGTTCGTCGATTACGGACTGAATAGTATCCGCACTGCTACCCATAGTCACAATCAATTTTGTGGCGTTCTTTGGTCCGCAGTACTCATAAGGAGAGTATTGTCTACCTGTGATTTGGGCAAAAAGCTCTAGTGCGTCCAAATAGTGTTGGCGTACATTTTGGTAGTAAACTTCGCATGCTTCGCGGTTTTGAAAAAACACATCAGAGTTTTGTGCGGTACCATGTTGGCTAGGGTGCCTAGGGTCAATACCACGCTTGCGGTGGGCAAGAATGGCTTCTTTTGACATAAGGCGGGTGTATTCGTCATCTTCTAATACGCTAATTTTTTGAATCTCGTGTGAGGTGCGAAAACCATCAAAAAAGTGTAAGAATGGTACGCGACTATTGAGTGTGGTCATCATAGCAATAGTAGCAAAGTCATGTGCCTCTTGGACATTATTGCTGGCTAGCATTGCAAAACCAGTTTGACGGCATGCCATTACATCACTGTGATCACCAAATATATTTAGTGCGTGTGTGGCGATAGTGCGAGCGGATACATGGAAAACACATGGTAGTAATTCTCCTGCGATTTTGTACATATTAGGTATCATTAATAATAGCCCTTGGCTAGCAGTAAAGGTGGTGGTGAGACTACCTGCTAGTAGGCTACCATGCAGTGCACCTGCGGCACCGCCTTCGCTCTGCATCTCCACTATATTCATTATATTATTATATATGTTAGTTTTTTTCTTTGATGCCCATTCATCACATGCCTCAGCCATAGGACTAGATGGCGTAATAGGGTAAATAATGGCTACATCGTTGGTAGCATATGCTGACATTGCTACTGCGGTGTTGCCGTCTAGTGATATTTTTTTCATTGTAATTTCCTCCAATAATTAGAGTATATAATTATGTGCGAATTTAGTCAAACAAAACTGGAGGATTTTTTTAAATTATTTGCTATTTTGTGTATTTTATGCTATAATTTAGATAGGAGATAAATTATGAGAGTAAAAATGATTGTTCAATATTTAGGTACCAATTATAGTGGTTGGCAAGTACAACCCAATCAGGACACTATCCAAGGTAGGATTGAGGATGCGATAAAGAATGTAACTAATGAGGATGTAGAGGTGTATAGTAGTGGTAGGACGGATGCTGGGGTACACGCCAAGGCACAAGTAGCACATTTTGATACGAATACAAGGATAAAGGCAGAGAAACTTGCGTACGCAATTAATGCACATTTGCCTAGTGATATTAGGGTGTTGGATACACAGGCGGTTGATGATGATTGGCATGCTAGGTTTGATGTAAAGCAAAAGACATATCATTATTATTTTTATGCTAGCGAAGTTGATTTACCAATTTTGAGTAGTACTTTTGCTAGAGTTAGGACGGACTTTGATTATCACAGAGCGGTGAGCAATATCGGAGAATTTTTGGGAGAGCATGATTTTGCGGGTTTTTGTAGTGCAAACACTCAGGCTAGTAGCACGGTGAGGACAATATTTGATATTAGTTTGGATGATTTGGGGGAATCCAAATATAGGTTGAGTGTGACGGGGAATGGTTTTTTGTATAATATGGTGCGTATTATAGCGGGAACTATTATAGAAATTGGATGCGGTAAAATTGATGGTAGCAAGCTAAAGGAGATAATAGCTAGCAAAGATAGGAACAGGGCAGGGCGTACTGCTAGTGCGTGTGGATTGCAATTATTTGAGGTGAAATATTAATTTGTATGCAAAATATTGTATTTTATGCAAAATTTGCGGAAAAAATTGATAAAAAGTCTTGACAAAATGCCATAAATTATATAAAATATAACCAGTCTATTTTATTTTGGCGAATTAGCCCCTCATCAAGATACCTTAGATGTAGTATAATATTAAACATTTTTGGAGGATTTTCACTATGAAAACTTTTATGCCAAAAGCGGCAGATATAGAGAGAAAGTGGTGGGTAATCGATGCTACGGATATGCCTCTAGGTAGGATTAGTAGTCAGGTTGCGGCTATTTTGCGTGGTAAGAACAAGCCAACCTATACACCACATGCAGACATGGGTGATTATGTAATAGTAATCAACTCAGACAAGGTTGTGTTGACTGGTAACAAGCTCAACCAAAAGGTATTCAAGTACCACACACTCTACCCAGGTGGAGACAAAGAAATACAATACAA
>JAFVZD010000079.1 GCA_017508345.1 Clostridia bacterium
TTACCAGCAGAACCATCTAGGATAATTAAGTAAATGATACCATTCTTCTCATACATTGTGTAATCTACGGCAGAACCCGGATTGGTAGAAGTATACAAAACCTCTTGACCGCTAGACCTATCAATCTTTGTCCTACAAAAGTCTACTAGGTCGGTACAAACCTCCAATTCCTTGTTCTTTTGGTTGTTAGGTGTAGTGTAATAGATATAGTCGCCAAAGATATATAATCCAGAGTATTCAAAACCACACACCTTGGATACCAAAACATCGGTATGCTGAATGGCTTGGGTTTTGTCAAAAATCTCCTCTCCTTCCTCATCTAGCTCTGGCTCTTTCTCTACCACTCTACCCTCTACTAGTTTTGTCCTATATAGAGCGGTGTGAGTGATATTACCCAATTTGTTGGTCTCGCCTACATCAGCGTAGCCCATATATCCGTTGGTATAATAAACGTAATCGCCCTTAGTCACGGCTAATGTACCGTTACCCTCTACCACATCACTGGTGGCAGGATTCTCTGTAAATGCGGACAAGCCATTGCAACCAGTGAAGGCGAATAAACAGGCTAGCATAAGCACTACTACGGAGATAATTCTAGTAAAACTCATTGTCTTGGTCATCAAATAAACACCTCTATCAAAATTATGTGAGTGGCAAAATACGCTGGATAATACATATATTAGTACAAATAATCAAATGCAATTTTGCCAAAAATGCTACGTAGGTATGGCACGCGAAAAATTGGGTGCAATACATTACTTAGGATATAATAGCACCATTTTGCATTTTAGTCAATTATTTAATGCAAAAAAGGAATTGAAATGAAGAAATTTGAGTCAACCACACACAATTCAAGCACTACCAATTCAGTAAAAGCCAACAATATTGGTAAAATTTTGCAAGTTTTGCCTAATATAATAGAAGTATTGCCTAAAATTTTGGGAAAAAACAATTATATTGCAGGGGATAGTATGCAGACAAATATGGACATATATTATCCCAATTTGCCTACACCTCAACAATTCAGGGCAACGCAAATACGTAACACTATGGATAGCATTGTCACACATCAGTATTTGGTAAGTACGCTGAGGCATCAAAATACTATAAGCGGAAATTCTCCCCTGTTTCAGCAGACTGATACATCACCCAATACCCCTCGCCGTCCACGTTGTCTAGATTAAGTGGCAACCATTGACAATATTCTATGAGTTCGGCGGGCGGTGGTAATAATCTGGAAGTGCTAGGTATGCCATAACATATATATGCTACTGCTCCATTGTCATATAGTTTACCCAAGATATAGTGTCCTTCGCCATTGTCACTAAAACTCACTTTTATCCACTCGGTATTCTCAATGTTTTTTTCTAGTTCCACAAAACGTGGATAGTTGGCAAATAGATTATTTAGTTGTGGAGAAATTAAACTGTAAAAATTCTGCTCTCCTAGCACGGGATTATCCATATTTAGTGCGGGTGCGGGCGGTGCAATCTGGGGCGGTGTGCCTAATGTGCTACTACCACTCTGCGGATTATTTAGATAGTGTGCAAATAGTGAAACATCATCCTCTACTTGGGAGTAATCTGTAAATAAATGTGATGTATCCGTGGGCGTACTGTTATCACGTTTTGGATTACTGTTATTATCTATGGTTTGGGATGAGTCAATTTGATGTAGAAAAATGTCGTTTTGCGAA
>JAFVZD010000080.1 GCA_017508345.1 Clostridia bacterium
GACTTTGCCATTACTGAGAATCTGAGCCATACCATCTACTCCATTCTCACCGGATGCTACAAAGTATAGGTCATTAAAACTATTGAATTTACCTGTACTCATAATATAATTTTTGATAATAGATAGGTAATTTTTGTCTGAATTGGACAATACGATTACGGCATTTTCGCCATTAAGCATATTCATAGACAAGTCTATACCCACAGCACTCTGTATAGGATAAAGTGCTGCATTATTACCATCAATGGTACCAGCGGACAGGTCGTTGGTCACTACACTATGACCATTTTTATCTTTGTAAACTACTTTTGTTCTATTGAGGTGCTCAGTAGGGAGCATAAAACTAGAGTGAGTAGTATAAATCAATTGATTCTTTTTGGCCAACTTCTCAAAGAAGTGTATGAGGTCTTTTTGGGCCAAGCTATGTAGTGTCATACCACTCTCGTCCAGTAGGAGAATGGTATTGGTATAAAAGAACTCACTCTCTAGAGAGAATACCAAGAAAAAGGATAAGAACCATTGCATACCAACACTGCGTTGCTCTAGAGGAGCACGATTACCACGGTCATCGGTTACCCAAATCTTGAGGTTGTCGCCATCAAAAGTGAACTCAAATTGGTATTTACCTTGTTTCCACCAGCGGTTAAAGTCAGCAGACAATCTAGCACCAGCATTAGCAAATATTTGCTTGTACTTTTCTTGTTTTTCGGCTAGCAGACGCAAGTCGCCAGCAGAGAGCTTGGATGTATCTGCGGTTTGACTGAGCAGAGGGAGGTCGCTGGATAGCATCTCGGGTGTGATACCTATGTACATTAGTAACAATTTGATGGTCCTACGCTTGCTAGTAGTCAAGGCATTGACACCGGACTTGTTGAATTTAGCAATCATTTGTGGCAGGTAGATATTGCTATCTAGATTACCATAATTGCTGTAGTAGATGAATCCGGGCATAATGCGGATAATTAGATTGCACAATTTGTCGCGGTCGGTCTCGGGAACATCTACGGGAACCTCTACTGTGTATTTTCCGCTGAGGGAGCGGGAAATAAGGCATGAGTCGAATGGTTTGATATCAGGAAAAGCCTTCCTAATAAGCAGAGTGTCATTTGGCTCTAGTTTGAATTTGGCAGTAATGAATGTAGGTAGTTCTTCGGAGTCCATAATTTCATCGAATTTGTCACGGGGAAGGTCGCTATGGACTATTTTGTTGTCTGCCTTGAATGCGGGTTTTAGTTTCCACAAGGCCTTGAGCAGATTGCTCTTGCCGGCCTCGTTGACACCTGCGAGTGCTGTCACATCTTGACAGCTGACCCAACCTGAATTCCAGATTGAGCGAAAGTTTTGCACTTTAAAAAGACTTAATTTCATTTTGTTGTATCTCCTTTGCGATGGTTGCCTCACGGCAAGAATTATTAAGGCTGATTGCTTCACAGCAAGCACAGATACATATATTCTAGTAATATGCGTCTATGGTTACCAGACTAAAATGACAAAGCTCTGGTAAATATTAAATTAGTGGGATAATGCACGGCGTCTACAAATAATTAATGTCAGGAACGCCAATCCAAAAATTACTACAAATAGCCAAAACATTATGCTAGAATTAATGACTTGGATAATGCCCATAGTGAGTGCATCAGTCTCTACTACGCAACCCACTACCTTTGCGATATTCATCTTGGCATTACCATTATCATCGGTATAATGTATCTCGTAGTGCTCTGCATCAATATCAACAACCTTGCAGACATTATATAGCATCTCAGGCTCATTATCTACATTATAAACCACGAGTGCCTTGGGAGCGGTATTACCCAACTCCATATGGCGTACTACCACTAAGTCACCTGCCTTGTATTCTTGAGAGTAATCATTGGAATAAACTGACTCTACGGAGTATCCAAAAACATTACCATTGGACACAACGGACTGTGAACTAGTGACTACTCTCCAGATAGTGCAAGTCAATCCAAATACAAAGAACACGGCGAAGATTACAATTATAAGTGAGCAAAATCCTGATTGCCAAAATGAAGATTTGGTTGATTTGTTGTTTGTACTCATATAACCACCTGTTTTTAGATTTTAGTAATTGTAACACAGAAGTTTAGATTTGACAACTTTTTTGAGGCAAAAAAGCCATAAATAAAGCAAAAAAGGAGTAAATACTCCTCTTTGCCAATAAAAATTATACATTCTGGTACTCTAATGAAGCTAACAACTGGTATAGAGCACTGGTATTGAAGTAACCATTGTATACATAGCGAGTAGTACCGGACTTGAAGTCACGGCTAGACTCTAGCAAGTATACTGGGGTCTTGGTAATAACATCGTCTGATGTGATACTCAAGTATGCTCTAGCGTATGCAGGGGAATCATAATCATTGCCACCTACATTGTAAGTAAAGCGGGTACCATCTGCATTCATCATCTCACGAGAATCATACCAAGTAAAAATCATACAATATTCACCGCTAGCGTCAAATAGTGTGGACATAGCGGATGATGTTTTGTCTAATCTCTCGGCATATGGCTCTTTTGCAGAGATACCGATAAAGATTGAGTCAAACACTGAGTATGTGCCTGCATTATCATAGGCATCCCACAATTTGTCATACATAGCCTGATCAGTCTCATTACCGTTGTATAGTTGCAATTCTTTGTTGCCACCAGTCCTGATAGTAATCACATCAGGTCTGTCATCTACAGTGAATTTGCCATCAGAATTGTAGAATGTAATCCCCTTGTAGGTAGGTATTACTGCTAGAATGATAACGACGGCGATAAGTGTCATAACTAGGCACAATGAAGTAATAGAAATAATTCGTTTTGTCTTTGCTTTCATAATTAAATAATCCTCTCTTAGCCTTAACTATCTAGTGTATGATAACACATAAAGTGTATTTTGGCAATCATTTTGAATGTTTTTTATTTAGTATCTTTGTCCGTAGTGGTATCCACATCAGGAGTAGTGATGAGTGGCTCATCCTCCTCTATGGTAGATTTGGCTGGCTCTACTACATCTTTTGGGGTATCCTGATTAGTTTGGGCAGGCATAGCATTACCGGTGTAAGCCATCATTGCACTATTTTTCCAAATCTCTTGGTCAATAATATTTTGAGCCATTTGCTCTTGGTCTCGCTTTGCCTTGGCCTCACGGGCTACCCTGTCCTCCTCCTCGTGCTCTTGGTCACGCTCCTCAATGCGTTTGATCACTACTCTAGCAGATTTACCAGAGAGCAAGTCATCTACATCTTGGCTGTATATAGTTTCTTTTTGGAGAAGTACGGTAACCATATTGTCCATAACTTTTTCTTTTTCGCGAAGTATAGCGATAGCGTCCTCTAGGGCTTGGTCTAGTAGTTTCTTGACCTCGGCATCAATTAGCTCTGCGGTCTTGGCACTGATATTATTCCTAGATTGCATATCTCTACCCAAGAACATTTCATTTTCACCCGCATAGCATACAGGGCCCAGAGCATCGCTCATACCGTATTCTGCAACCATACTGCGGGCAAGGTTGGTAGCATGCTTGATATCACTGCTAGCACCTGTACCGATATTACCATTCTTGATAATCTCAGCAGCACGGCCACCCATATCAATACGCAAGTATTCTATCAACTGCTCACGGGTGTATTGCATGTAGTCCTCAGTAGGGTTGTGAGAAGTGTATCCACCTGCTCTACCGCGAGGTATGATACTAACCTCTTGAACCTCATCCTTGAGATGCTCGCAACTCTTTGCTACTATTGCGTGACCAGCCTCGTGATAAGCGGTATTGCGTTTGTCTGTCTCACTAACTACTGCACTGCGTTTTTGTGGACCAATGGTAACCTTGCTAATACCCTCCATAATGTCGGACTGGGTAATGACAGCACGATTATCACGAGCCGCGAGTATAGCTGCCTCATTCAAGATATTCTCTATATCAGCACCGGTAGCACCAGATAATACTCTAGCAATGCTAGCGAAGTTAATCTTGTCAGAAAAAGGGTTATCCTTTGCATATAGTCTCAATATTTTTTCTCTACCGCGAACATCAGGGACATTCACTACTATTTGTCTATCAAATCTACCTGCACGCAGTAGTGCTGGGTCTAGTACATCAGGTCGGTTGGTAGCAGCTATTACTACTACGCCATCACTACTATCAAATCCATCCATTTGTACTAGCAACTGGTTGAGTGTCTGCTCTCGTTCATCATTGGTGTTACCGATACCTGTACCACGGTGACGACCTACAGCATCAATCTCATCGATAAAGATTAGACATGGCATATTCCTCTTGGCTGTCTCAAACAAGTCACGCACACGAGCAGCACCTACACCTACAAACATCTCTACAAAGTCACTACCTGTGATACTAAAGAATGGCACACCAGCCTCGCCGGCAATCGCCTTTGCTAGCAGAGTCTTACCAGTACCAGGAGGTCCTACTAGCAAAACACCCTTAGGAATCCTAGCACCTAGGTCGGTAAATTTCTTTGGATTCTTTAAGAACTCTACAATCTCTTGCATTTCGTTCTTTTCCTCATCACAGCCTGCAACATCGTCAAACTTTACATTGAGGTTGGACTCTACACGAGCCTTATTCTTACCAAAGTCCATATTCTTGCCATTCATACGACTCAGCATCTTGAATGTGAATATAGCGATACCTATGATCAATAGAATGTACACATATGGTATGATTTGACTCAAGAAACTCTCGCCCTGTGCCTCGGTCATAAATACCTTGACCTTGACATCTACATCACCATCGCCATCCACATCTAGATTTTCCCATTCGTTGACTAACTCTAGAGCC
>JAFVZD010000081.1 GCA_017508345.1 Clostridia bacterium
CACCGCCCATTCGTGCACTACGAATGGATGCACCGGGTGCGGATATGTCCACATTTTCACCAAAATTGGACCATGTAGGGCAATAATATGTACTATTGGATTTACCCACTGCACTAACAGTGATGGCTTTTTCAATATTACTAGGTAAATATGTAGATATATCATTACCATCATTACCAGATGAAACTACGCTAAATATACCCGCATTGTATGCTGAGATAATATGCTGCTCATATTGGGTCTTTTCTGTACTAGCGGATGGATATTGTCCACCAAAACTAAGGTTAAGTGCACAAATATTAATGTTGTTATTTTGCTTCTGATTGATAGCATACTCAATACCCAACAATATACTACTAGTGTATCCGTATCCCTCTGCTTGGAGTACTTTGATAGGCATAATTTGGATATTATTCAGGCCTGTAGTCAGGTCACAAACAATACCAGCCACATGTGTACCGTGACCATGGTCATCCTCATAACTATTGGCTGTGGACACAAAGTTTGCACCACCTGTTATGCGACCAGCAAAGAATGGGTGGTCAGTATCTATACCGGTATCCAATACAGCTACTACGGTTGGTTTGAGATTGGTGCTACCAACAGTGTCCAATAGGTATTCGCTATACTCGTCTACACCTACACTCTGAGCCCCCCAAGAGGTATAAGCAGTACCCAATCCATCTACACTAGCCTCTATGTCCTCTGCAAACATTATAGCATCGGGCTCAACTGAGGTAATACTGTCTATTGTAGTGAATTGTGAATATGCATCTTTTGCATCCTGCTCGTCGTGATACTGCAATATATACATATCTTGATAGCCACTGGCTACTGCCACTGCACCAAATGTATTGGCTAAAGGCTCAGTAGAGGTAAGTATTAGTCTAGCGGTAACAAAAGGTCGTGAGAGTGTGATGGTGTCCGCATTCACCTGATATGTATAACCCAAGTTGTTGCTGATAGCGTCAATACTAACATAGCCATCGCGATATAGAGGTGCGGATGGCATAGTAGACATATCGGATGAAAACAAGGCTGAATCATCGAATATGCTAAAAGACAAATCTTGGTGCGAGATATCTACGCAATCATCACGCATAGACACGGTATCACCCGTGAGTGACATATATTTATCTATGTTTACATAGTAATGGTTATTGGATAATAGCACATCGCTATCTATGTCAAAGGTAGCCTGATTAGGTTCTACAGGATATCTATCAATAATGCTGGTGACTTGCTTTGCAAAAGAATCAAAATCACGCTGAGTAGTGGTACTAGGCAACACAAAATTGATAGAAATTGCCAACATAATAATGGATAGCAAGACTACACCAACTATGCATTTTTTGAGTGAATTTATCTTAGACATACAACCTCCCGAATAGCCTAAAATTGTTTAATAATTATTATAAATGTTTTGGACAAAAAAATCAACTAAAATAGGGGTATTTATGCTTATTTTGTGATTGGAAGGAGGAAAATATGTAATGCGTGTACAACAAAAAAAGCAAGGTAAACCTTGCTAGTATTAATAATTACCAAATTCAGAAAAGTATGGGTCGGGCTTGGCACCACTACCAGAGCTAACAGTGGATGCCTTAGTGCTATCCTTTTTGACTGACTCAATCAGCTCGGCATATTCTTGTAAATCTTGAATATTTTCTACTGCCTGATAATTACTAAAAGGTGGAGAATATTGTATCTCACGAGATATAGCATCTATTACGCTATTGAGTTTCTTGGTGGAGATAATACTGAGTGCCATATCGTATATAGGCGGATTGACACCAACATCGTGATTAAACCACATTAGTCTATTCTTTTCACTAAAATATATAGCCATATTCATTTGTTTCATAATACTGTAATAGTATTTATTATGCTTGATATTGAGGTCATAGGCTGTGCAAATAGCGTCAAAATTATTAGCGAATTCTCTAATATTTAGCTTGGGATAATTGATAGATTTTTGGCTAGACAGCTGTCGCTCTATTTCGCTAACAAAAGGAAGCACCTTCTTTTGATAATAGTGAGACAGAACGGGATTAGCGTCTAGCATAAGTTTGACAGATTGAAAATCACAATCCATTTTCATTCACACACCTCTATATGATAGCCCCATAATGGGTACTAACTTATTTTGCCAAATATCATGCCTATTTAGCATTGTATTATATCACATAATTAAAATTTTTTCAACACTTTGTAATGCAATAAAGCATATTTCGAC
>JAFVZD010000082.1 GCA_017508345.1 Clostridia bacterium
CTACGATATCCAGTTCCTCTACCGTAGTAGCCTTGGATAAACTAAATCTCACAGCACCTTGTACCAAATCTAATGGTAATCTCATAGAAGTCAGCACGTGTGATTGCTCGATAGAACCAGCGGAACAAGCAGAGCCATTGGATACTGCAATGCCCGCCATATCTAATAGCATCATTACGCTCTCACCCTCTACCATACCAAAAGAAAGGTTAATGTTGTTAGGTAAGCGTTGTATTGGGTGGCCATTTAAGTAAACCATATCAATTTTGGATTTCACTTGGTCAATAAAGTAATCACGCAATCTACGCATACTCTTGGTATTAGTCACTATATCACGCGTAGCCAGCTCTACCGCCTTGCCTAGTCCAACTATTGCTGGGATATTGGTAGTACCTGCACGCAAGTTATTCTCTTGCTCTCCTCCAAGTATGATTGGGCTAATTGCAACACCTTTGCGAATATACAATGCCCCAATACCTTTTGGACCGTGTAACTTGTGCCCACTAAGACTAAGCAAATCAATGCCCATTTGATGAACGTTAAAATTGACTGCCCCTACGGCTTGGGTAGCATCAGTGTGGAATAACACACCTTTTTCGTCAGCGATATTGGATATTGCTTGAATATTCTGTATAGTACCTACCTCGTTATTTGCGGTCATAATAGAGATAAGAATTGTATCCGTATTTATCTCGTGCAATAATTGGTCAATACGGACAAATCCATCTGCATCCACGTCCAAATAAGAAACTCTAAATCCCTCATTCTCCAATCTCTCGCAAACACGCAGCACGCTAGGGTGCTCAATCTTGCTAGTAATAATGTGGTTACCCTTATCCCTATTTGCCTTAGCAATTCCTTGGATAGCCCAGTTATTTGCCTCGGTAGCACCACTAGTAAAGAATATTTCATCAGGGTCGCAACCAATACCCTTAGCTATTCTTTCCCTAGCGGTATCCAATGCACTCAATGCATCTCTACCAAAACTATGTAAACTACTGGAATTACCATATATACTAGTCATATAAGGCATCATTTCATTCAAAACCTCACTACTCATTGCGGTAGTTGCGGCATTATCCAAATAAATTCTATTCATAATTTCTCCTATCAAATTAGTTAGTCAATGCGATTGCATCTATTCCCAAGTACTCAGCGATGTAATAACTAATGTCATATGCTGTATCTATGTGTCCTTGTAGTGCTAGATGTTCATAAATCATCCATTCAGCAGCATTTTTGAGATAAATATTATCACTCTCATATAATTCTACAAATGTCATATACTCAGTGTAAGTCTCGTTGTTGGTGTAGTATTTGATATGACATAACTCGTGTGTTAATGTTTGGATAGTCTGCACGCAATTTAGGCTATCATCCAACAAAACCAAGTTAATTGGCACAATGGATTGACCATATAGTGATTCATCCAAATCAACGATACGCAAAAAATATGTCATACCAAAATGTTCGTTAACCAACTCAATGGCTTGTTCGTTAGTTATTTCCAAATATTCTGGTTTAGCGTAATCACAATACACGGCGTCTTTGACCTCAAAACTAACCCTATTGGTCATTATGACAGCGCTACACAAAACGTAACCGCACAAAATCACTGCGATAGAAAGTATTACCACTATAATACGATACGCAGTCTTGGTTAGTACCATAATTATCCCCTCCTCATTTTATTATATATTTTTTCATAAATTTGATGTATTATAGCACAATACTGAATAAAGGTCAATAGCTGAATTATATTTTTTTGCATAATTTTTGCATTATTAGACGTTTATACCACAAATTGGTAATACTTTTTATCGTTTACGAATAAATATACACCTAAAACAAAAAGAGCCTGAGGCTCTTTTGAAATTACATTTTTGACTTAATCATATCTATGATTTGTGCTTTTTGTCTAAAACCTACTGCACGTTGAATCTCAGCACCGTTCTCAAA
>JAFVZD010000083.1 GCA_017508345.1 Clostridia bacterium
GTTATTTTGCCTGTATTGGGTGTAATTGTTGTAGCGAAGTTTTATGGTTTACAAAATTTGGCGAGTAAAGTGCATCCTAAGTTTGCGATTATTTATTCTGTTTTGATTTATTTATCAATTGGGCCAGGATTAGGGATTCCTCGTGCAGCGTCTTTACCATTTGAAATGGCAGTAGCACCATATTTAATAGCCAATGTCCTATCTGCCATATTTGGACCACCACCGCGTTGCATATACCCCAATATCACCGCTCTACATTCCTTATTTGTAGCTTTCTCCACCTTTTGCCTCAATTTCTCCAAATCAAATTGCTTCTCTGCCAAAATCACAATAGGAGATTGATTGCCTCTATCTATCTCATCCAAAATCATCTCTACTACTGTAGTATCTTTTTTTGGGTCCTCAGGTACTACCACAATATCACTCTCACTAGCGATAGCACTATACAATGCAATGTCACCACCATCACGCCCCATTGTCTCAATGAGAGCCACCCTCTCATTAGCACGCATAGTGGCCTGAATGTTGACTATCATATCTACCGCATTATTTACTGCAGTATCAAATCCGATTGACCTATCCGTACTATACACATCGTTATCTACCGTAGCCGGTATAGCCACCACTTTTACACCATACTCCGCTAGTTCATTCGCACCCCTGTATGTACCATTACCACCTATTACCACCAATGCCTCTATTCCTAATTTTTGCAAATTACTCACCGCCAGCCTCACACCAGCATCCTTGGTAAATTCCGCACTCCTACCCGTCATAATTTTGCTACCACCTAAGTTAAAGATATCCGCTACATAGTCTCTATCCAATTGAACATAATCCATATCCAATATACCCTTGTATCCGCGTCTAAATGCGATTACCTCATAACCCAAATTGCACGCCATCTCGCATGCACTCTTTACGCACGCATTCATTCCAGGTGCGTCACCACCACTTGTCAATATTCCAATTCTCATAATCCTTACCTCTATTTTATTTTTACGCAGTCTTCACACAGTATTCCTAACAATTCATTTTGCATAGCTACACTATTATCTACCTTGTATGGTAATATAAATGCCTTGTTTGCAGTAGTACATTTGGCTATTACTTGACTCCTACCAGGATAACTACTCAATATTCTGTATACCTTGCCATTGAGCTCATCGTCCGTCAAATCATATTTTAAATACAGCTTTGTCTCCGCCTCCATGCTAGGTTGCACTGATTGCACCTGAGGTTTTTCCTCATCCGCCCAAGATGTCATTCCCTCCACAGCAATAGTAGGTGCTTCGCCCTCGCGGATATTCACCCTACCTCTAATAGTCACCATATTGTCTACCACCAATTTGTCCCTAACATCAGCATATGCCTTAGGGAAAATTATAGCCTCATATGTACCCTGAAAATCCTCCACACTAATTACTGCCATATCCTTGTTACCCATCTTGGTAGTCATCTTGCGTATACCATTAATTATACCTCCACAAGTCACTTTCATACCATCAGATACCTGATCATACACTATCTGATTGTCCTCTCCGTCCTCACTCTCAATAACTGTACCACGCAACATACTACTATTGAGGTTAAATTGTTGCATCTTGCTACGATACTGCTCCAACGGATGACCTGACACATATATACCCAATACATCTTTCTCCATTCTCAACCTCTGTTGGTCTGGGTATTCATTGATATTAGGATACTGTATCTTGTTTACCTTGGCATCCTCTTTGAGTACATTATCAAATAACGATATCTGACCATTGGACTGAAATTTCCTGTCATTGGCCACTTGCTCTACCATTTGGTCATACACCGCCATCATTTGGCTACGCGGTACACCAAAGCAATCAAACGCACCACCGCTAATCATAGACTCCAAAAATCTCTTGTTGTGTGCCTGGCTACCCATACGGCTAATGAAATCCTGCAAGTCCTTGAATTCTCCATTCTTTTCGCGCTCCTCCACTAGTTGCTCTACCAACCCCACACCTACATTCTTTATTCCACCTAAACCAAACCTGATATTATCACCCTCTACACTAAAATATGCCCTAGACTTGTTTACATTAGGGTGCAATATCTCTATCCCATGTTGTTCAGCCAATTCCATATAGTGCTTGGTTTCATCCGCTTTTGTTATTCTGTTATTGATAATTGCACAATAAAACTCTGTAATATAATAAGTCTTGATATACGCAGTTTGGTACAATACATGAGCATACGCAGCAGCATGTGCCTTGTTGAAAGCATAACTACCAAATTTCTCCATCTTGTTCCACAATTTCTCTGCCACTTCTTGCTTCATTCCCAGTTTTACCGCACCAGCAATGCTCTTTTCTCCCTTAGGGTCCTCCCAACCGAATATAAATTTCTCTTTTTCTTCGGCAAGTTTCTCCTTCATCTTTTTACCCATTATCTTACGAACATTATCCGCTTGACCTAAGGTATAACCAGCAATCTTTCTACATATCATCATAACCTGCTCTTGATATATCATTACACCAAAGGTTACATCCAATACATCTCGCATTCGCTCATCATCGTACACAATACTATCCGGATTACGCCTATTATTTAGATATGTCGGTATCTCATCCATTGGTCCCGGTCTATATATCGCTCCTATTACAGTCAAATCCTCTAGGTTGACAGGCTTCATATCCATAGTGAGTTTTCGCATACCACCACTCTCTATCTGGAATATTCCATCTGTATCCCCTGTCGCCATCATCTTATACACATTCTGGTCGTCATAGTCAATATGGTCAAAATCTATATCCACACCACGAGTTTTCTTGATTGTCCTAGCCATTAGGTCTAGGTCCGTGAGTGTAATCAATCCCAAAAAGTCCATTTTCAAGAGTCCCAGCTCCTCCACTTCCTTTTTGTCAAATTGCGTAGTCACCATATCACCATTCTTGGCTAACGGAGAGTGCATGTCCACTGGATCATTACATATTATTACACCCGCCGCGTGGATACTCGTATTCCTAGGCATATTCTCTAGTTTGATTGCCACATCCACAATCTTTTGTATCAATGGGTCATTGTCATACATGGCCTTTAGGTCTTGCACAATATATTTGTCATTCTCTGGGTCCTCATCCAAGCCAAACAACTTTTTGATAGCAGGTGACTTTGGCATATTCTGCGGTGCAGGAAACAACTTAGTCATCTTGTCCACTTCGCTATAAGGCATCTTTAGTACCCTAGCCACATCCTTGATAGCCGCCTTTGGTGCCAGTGTACCAAATGTAATTATCTGACAAACATTGTCCTCACCATATTTATTGGACACATAATCTATAATTTCACCACGGCGTACCGGACAAAAATCTATATCAAAGTCTGGTGGGCTAATACGCTCAGGATTCAAAAAACGCTCAAAATACAAGGCAAACCTGAGCGGGTCAATATTGGTTATTCCCAAGGCATACGCCACAATACTAGCCGCACCACTACCACGACCCGGACCTACCGGTACACCTATACTCCTAGCATAATTGATAAAGTCCCACACCACCAAGAAATAATCCAAAAAACCACTGCCATGTATTATCCCCAATTCATATTCCGCACGCTCAGTAATCTCGTCCGTGATTTCTCCATACTTTTTCTTGAGTCCCTCAAATGTGATTTGCCTCAAATACTCTAGATTGGTCATTCCCTCTGGCACATCCTTGGATACCGGATAAAAGTGACTCTTAAAGTCCAATTCCACCTCACACTTCTCCGCTATCTCCAATGTATTGTCAATACTCTCAGGATGTCCGGGAAACAATGCCCTCATCTCCTCCTCAGTCTTGAGATAATACTCTTGACCATCCATTCGCATCCTATCTGGGTCATCAATAGTCTTTCCTGTCTGGATACACAACATTACATCCTGCATCTCTGCATCCTCTTTGTTTAGATAATGCACATCATTGGTAGCAATGGTCTTGACACCAATTTTCTCTGCCAAACTAAATAAATGTGGCAAAATTTTACGCTGGTCATCTATTCCGTGGTCCTGTACCTCTATATAAAAATCTCCCGGTGCAAACATATTCTTTAGCCTGAGTGCCAGTTTCTCTGCCTCGTCATACTTCTCTGCCAATAACAACCTAGGTATGTTACCCGCTAGACACGCACTACTACATATGAGTCCCTCGCTATACTTCTCTAGTGTATCAAAGTCTATCCTTGGCTTGTAATAAAATCCCTTTACCCAAGCAATACTATTCAACTTCATTAGATTCTGATACCCTGTCTGATTCTTAGCTATCAATACTAGGTGATTTATCTGCGGTTTACCAGTCTTGTCAGTCAAATCCGGTGATACATAAAATTCCGTACCAATCAGCGGTTTGATTCCATTATCCTTGCACGCCTTATAAAATTTCACCGCACCATACATATTGCCATGGTCTGTTATTGCACATGCAGGACTACCACGCTCTTTTAGTATTTTTACCAATTTTTTTATCCTAGCCGCTCCATCTAGTAAACTATACTCAGTATGCAAATGCAAATGTACAAAATTCTCCATTTAGCCCTTACTCCTCTTGTGTTTTGATACTTTCATCTTGATTTGCCTCACCCAATTCTGCCCTTATATCACTAGCCATCTTCATTATCTTTCTCAGTCTGTGATTAATACCACTCTTGGTTAATGGCTCAGTCATCAGTTTTGCCAAATTCTCTAGATTTTCATCCGGATTGGCCAACCTCAACATACACAATTCATATAATGCTGGACTCAATGATTCTAGCCCCACAGTATCGCGTATGTACTCAATGGCAGCAATCTGCCTCAAAGATGCCTGTACCATTTTTTCCATATTACTATTCAGACAATTCAATTGCCTATTCAGCTGATTACGCACCTCTCGCACCGCGAATTCATTCTGTAATACCATTACCGCATTATTGGCCCCTACCATCGCCAGCACATCACTAACCAATTCTGCCTCTTTGATATACACCACAAATAGTTTTTTCCTCTGCATCATTTTGGAATGTATCCCCACACTAGCTAGCAAATGACCAAAGTCCCCCGCCAATTCGTATTGATTGAATACAAACTCCATATGATAACCACCAGTGTGCTTCTTGAGATTATTGATGTCCTTTATCACAATATTAGCACTAGCACAACCTAGGAATGCACCTATGATAAAGTTCTTGATACAGCACTCATTCTCCACAATCATCCTTGATACCCCTCGTGCTATCACCGTGCTACCATCATATTCTTGCTTCAATACAAAACAATCATACAATACTTTTTGTGACAACTCTACCGGAAATTCTATACTGTACCTAGTATTGTGATTGCTAGTCTCCTCTTGTTTGAGTACCAAGCAATCCTCCACCTCGTATATGCGATTAACCAATTGCGATACTCTATCAAATAGCCCCAATATCTCAGTATTCAATACCACATAATACTGTTTGTTGGTTAGACTCAATACACCACATGTCCTGATTATAGCAGATAGCTGTGCCCTGCAACAACACACACTCTCTGGTATTCCACTCTCTACTACTTCATTCTTTGCATCTGACGAAAATGACATAATATTCCCCTTTTACTTTTGTATATTGTACACTACTTTTTACATTTTGACTAGATTTTTTCACTAATTTTTGCTAAATTCACAATATTTTCCACCGGAATATTGAGTCTGGGTATTGCCTCTTGTATTTTACTATACTCTCCTACACGCTCTGGTGAATGTGCATCGCTACCTATTATTAGTTTATTTCCATTTGCTTTCATATAATCTATTTCTTGCTGATCAAAGAACATTCGCTTTGCATTCAATTCTATAAATGTACCCTTTTGTTTCGCAATATCCGCTATAGGTGCTACATTCACCCTCTTGTATTCATGCAAATGCACTACCGTAGTTATAGGATATCGCTCTATTGCACGCACATACATCTCTGTTAGTATGCTAGAATGCCTACTACTATTCCACAACAAATTCCTGATTTTTAGGCTAAAAAACTCGCTAAACTTACTATATTTGACCGCCCTGTGCAAACCCATATTGATTACATCAAATTGCTTACATTCATCCAGTGACAAATCTATCTCACCTTTTTTGGATATTAGATTGGTTTCTATTCCCAGCAAAATCTCAATATCATATATTTTACGCAGTCTTTCTATCTCCCTACGCATTTGTAGCAATCTATCTCGCTTCATTCCGTGCAAAGTATGGTTGTACCCATGGTCCGTTATAGCAATACTATCTAGCCCCTTATTCACCGCTTCCCTCACATTATCCCCAATACTGCCACTACCATCACTAAATATTGTGTGCGTATGCCAATCCTTAGTCAACCTATATTCATTTTTATCAAACATTACCTCTTCCCCAATATACTATCTCCACATCCAGCCGTTTACCCCAATCTCTGTATATCTTCTCCTTTATAATTTTTATTAATTCTAATACATCATCACTACTGGCTTTGCCCACATTCACTACAAAGTTCGCGTGCTCAGTGGATATCATAGCATCACCTACACGATACCCTTTTAGCCCACTCCTGTCAATCATCTTTGCAGGTGCGATTTCTGTATTATTGAATATACAACCAGCATTGGGATACCGTACATTTTGAGTGGCCATTCTGTACTCCATATTTTGTCGCATTTTATCCTGTATTTTCTCACTCGCTTCCCTATGCCCTAGCATATCTACTCCTATTATAGCACAAGTTGTATCATTTTTGAAAACACTTTTGCGATAATTAAATAAAATTTTTTCATTTTCTACACTTTTTACTATCCCGTCTTGCCAAATTGTCACCTTTTGGACTATTTTTGACATATCACCCCCAAATGCTCCCGCATTCCCTACCACCGCTCCACCTACACTACCCGGTATCCCAGCACACCACTCCATCCCACCTATTTGGTTTGATTTGGCTAGTTCACTCACTTTTGCCAATGCCACACCACACTCCGCCAATATTGTGTTATCCTGCACTACTATTTTGTCTAAATTCCTAGTATTAATCACTATGCCGTCTATACCCGCACTATCTACTAGTATATTAGAGCCTCTACCCAATATCCACCTATTTATTTTAGCCAACCTACATACATCCAGTATACGCACATACTCACTTGTATCTATGGGTACACACATCAATTCACATATGCCCCCTATCCCAAAAGTAGTGTAGTGTCTCAACTCCACATTTTCCAGCATTTTTATCCCCGCCAATTGTTGCTTGACAATTTGTATTTTGTTACACATTATCTCACCTTCCTTTTTGTTTTACGCATAGTTTTACCTGCCCTCTCGCATCACATCCAATTCCGCATCACTCACAAATACATTCAATATATTCTTTGTACTCATTACACTATTCTCAAATTCTGTCATACCATCATTGTATATCTTGATAGCACTTACACCAAACATACCTATCTGAGTTAATGTCTTTTGCACCGTTACGCTAGTTAGATATCGTACAAAATTTTTAGCACAATTCACCACTCCCTCATCCTCGCCCGTAATAGCAATATATTGTACCAAATCATTGTATCCACTCAAATACCTATAATTACAATTACTGATTACCCCCAAATTTACTTTATTCTGCAACCTATGATAATCCCTCTGCGTTCCCAATAACACATTATAATTCTTACCTACCACAAAATTTTTGTATGCCTCATATGCATCCATTTTGTCCTCACTTATACTCACACAATTCAATTCACTCAGCACATTACTAGTCACATTCGCGTCCTGACCATACCCCAATACTGCCCTATATCCGCCCATAGGTTCATTAGGTAGATTGACCATATCTACATCCAAGGTACTAGCCAAAATATACCCACCCATACACCACGGTATAGCCAATTGTTTGCCTGCCACCATACCACTAGCCATCAATTCCGCCCTCACAGGTGTCTTGATATCCAATTCTCTACAATATCCATACAATAATTCTCCCGCTCCCACTCCAAAAGATATCATATCTGGCTTTTTGCCCACACTCAGCATGTTTTTTAATTGCTCAATATTCAATGTCCGCACAAAGATATATACATTACTATTCAATTCTTGGAATTTGAATGCAGTTTTTTCTAGATACCTAGACCTACTCGCACTACCTCCCTCAAAGGTATCTACCTGCCACAACTCTACAAAAGTAGTATTTTTTGGTAAATCTTTATTCCAAATATTACTCACACCATATATCTTAGGTAAAATCACCATAGGCGAGATTACCATAAACACTATCGCACACACCAAGAATATCCCAAACACAACATCCGCTTTTCTCAAATAAAAACCTCACACAAACTTTTTGTTTAGTTTATGCGAGGTCTTTACTCAACTTTCATTAAAATATTTATAAATTTCTATAGCATTCTGTTTTGTGATACTAGGTACTTTCTGCAAATCCTCCATAGTAGCATTCTTTATAGCGTCAATAGACTTATAATATCTGTACAACGCCTTTCGCTTTTTCTCTCCTATTCCCGGTATTTCCTCCAATACGCTAGCCACCTTGTTCCTTAGACTCCTATGGAATGTTATCGCAAAGCGGTGTGACTCATCCCTA
>JAFVZD010000084.1 GCA_017508345.1 Clostridia bacterium
ATTATGGAAAAACAAAAGATTGTACAAGAATATTTGGCGGGCTTTGACGGAGAGCAAATTTTCACTAGGACTTGGGCAAATGTTACAAAACCCAAGGCTGTAATGATGATATTGCATGGTATGGTGGAGCATGGTGGCAGATATGAGGAATTCGCTACCGCATGCAACAATGCGGGAATTATAGTATTTTGTATGGACCTCCGTGGACATGGTAGGACGGTAGGCGATTGCAAAAAAGTAGGACAATATGCGGGGGATATATTTGGTGATTGTGTAAAAGATGCATCCAAGTTTGCTGACGAATTGGTGGCTAAATATCAGTTGCCTCTCATAGTGTTTGGCCATAGTTTTGGCTCTTTCTTGACCCAAGAATTTATTCAAAATTATCACAAGCATTGTATGGTGGTACTCAGTGGTAGTGCCAATATGAATGGTGTCAGTGATGTAAAGTTGGGTAAAATGGTAGCCAATATTCAGAGAGCATTCTTGGGTAAAAATTCAAAAGCCAAGATGATTTACAAGTTGAGTTTTGGTAAATATGGCAAACCTTTTGAAAAAGGTAATTGGCTGACTAGAGATAATGATGCTTGGGATAGGTATCAGGCGGACCCATATTGTGGTAATATCTGTAGTGCTCAATTTTATAGGAGTTTTTTTGGACACTTGGGCAAACTATACAAGACTCAAGGTATACAGAATATTGACAAAGACAAACCAATTCTGATTACTAGTGGACAGGTGGATCCAGTGGGTGGCAAGGAGCATATGCTAGTAGACAAATTGGATGTGATGTATAGATTGAATGGCATCAAACATGTGACCAAAAAGATTTGGGAAGGTGCTAGGCACGAGATATTGAATGAGACAAACAAACTAGAAGTGACAGAATACATATTGGATTGGATTGTGGGTAATCTAAAAAATGAGGTAAAGTAATGGTAAAAAAAGATAGTAATCAAGCTAAGTGGGACAAGAGATTTGTGGATATGACAAAATTGGTGGCTGGATGGTCATCTTGCTTGCGTAGGCAAGTAGGTGCGGTAATAGTCAAGGACAAGAGAGTATTGGGTGTGGGATACAATGGTGCACCTGCTGGAGTCAAGAGTTGTGTAGAGAGGAATGAGTGCATTAGGGATCAGCAAGGAATACAGAGTGGTACACATAGAGAATTGTGTTATGCAGTTTGTGCAGAGCAAAATGCAATACTGGAGGCGGGCAAGAGCAGATGTGATATGCGTGGTAGTACAATGTACTGTAGTTTGACTCCGTGTAGTGCGTGTGCAAAGTTGATTATTAATGCTGGTATAGTCAGGATTGTGTGTCTAGATAATTATCCGGATAAATTTAGTCTAAAACTATTAAAAGAGGCAGGTGTAGTAGTGGAGTATTATACTTGATACTCTTTTTTTTTGTGGAATTTGATGTATTTTTGATTCAAGAAACATAAAAAATTGTGCTTTTTAGTAAAATTTTTAAAAAAAATTAAAAAATATGTGTAAAATCATTTGATAAAAATTAATTTTTTTGGTACAATAATAATATAAAAATTAAATAGGAGAGGTAAAGATAGATGAAAAAACCTGCAGTTGTGTTGGGGTTTACTGCGTTGACAGCAGTATTAATCGTAATGCTGATTACCCAAGTACTGGCTGCAACATACATCAATATCCAGATCAGTGGTACGGTCAATTATACTGCTACTGAGATTGGTGCTAGGATGTTTGCTGTTCAGAATGTAGTATCGGGGGGGGGGGGGGTATTAGCCTAAATTATACTACG
>JAFVZD010000085.1 GCA_017508345.1 Clostridia bacterium
TATAATAATGTAATGATTATGGGGATAGCACAGGCATTCGCGGTATTCCCGGGGCTCAGCCGTAGTGGTACTACACTTAGTTTTGGTTTACTCAGTGGAGTGGAGAGGCAAAATGCGTTAGATTTTAGTTTCTTGATGAGCGTACCTATAATTGTAGCGAGTGTTATTTATGAGATATTTTGGTGTGATGCATTGGTGGAGATTGCCTCAACAGATATTTTGCCTATCATAATATCTTGTATCACTGCCCTAACCACTGCTCTACTAGGCATAATATTTATGAACAAGATTATTCGCAAAATTAATCTATGGTACTTTGTACCTTACCTAATCGTATTGGGCATTGTGGTAATAGTGTGGATATAAGAAAAAACAACCTAAATTTAGGTTGTTTTTTGTCATTATTTATTCTTTTTGTCAGATTTACCATCTTGGAGTGTTAGGCTCTCTTTTAGGCTAGCTAGCAAACCTGTGACATTAGCGAGCTCGGTAGGTACTACCAATTTGGTAGCCTGACCATCAGCCATCTTTTGCATAGCCTCATAACCTTTGAGTGTGATATAAGCAGTGTCTGGGTGTGCGTCTACAATGAGTTTGATAGCGTCTGCTGTACCCTCTGCCTCTTTTATCAAAGATAATCTTTGACCCTCTGCACGAAGTACTGCAGCCTCTTTTTCACCCTCTGCACGAAGGATAGCACTCTGTTTTTCTCCCTCGGCAATTAGGATTGCCTCTCTACGCTCACGCTCTGCACGCATTTGTTTTTCCATCGCGTTCTGGATATCCTTAGGAGGTAGGATATTCTTGAGCTCTACACGATTAACCTTGATACCCCAAGGGTCAGTAGCCTCATCTAGGATACTACGCATACGGGTGTTAATTGTATCACGGCTAGTGAGTGTACCATCTAGCTCCAATTCACCTACTAGGTTACGCAAGGTGGTAGCGGTCAAATTCTCTATAGCAGACATAGGACGCTCTACACCATAGCAATACAATTTTGGGTCAGTAATTTGGAAGTAAACTACTGTATCTATCTGCATAGTAACATTATCCTTGGTGATAACTGGTTGTGGCTTGAAGTCTGCCACGCGTTCTTTTAGGCTAATCTCTGGCCCTGCAGGTCTATCAAAGAATGGTAGGATAAAGTGCACACCGGTATCTAGTACGCGGTGAAATTTACCCAAACGCTCGATAACAACAGCGGTAGATTGGTGTACAATCTTGATACTAAAGCCTAGTATCACAAATGCCACTGCAGCCAAGCAAATCAAAACAATAACTAATGTTGACATAATAATTAATCTCCTTTTGTACGAACTATAAGTTTGTTACCTCTAATCTCACTAATGACTACCAATGTACCGGCAGGAATAGTGATATTATCTGACTCAGCGATAGCGGTCCACACTACTCCATTAACCTTGACTGCACCAGTGTTGTCTAGACTGATATCATCAATTAGTGTAGTCTCTCTACCTATTATGGAGTCAATATTGGTCTTTGTATTGGTGTTGCGCAACAAGCATTTGAGTGCTAGTTTGCGGAAAGATAGTAGTAATATCATAGATAGTGTGATGAATACTACAATCTGGATCCAAGACGCTACCCCACCAATGATGGCGAGAATGAGGGCGACTATACCACCAGCCACAAACCAGATACTGATCATTTGCATAGATACAAACTCTAGTATAGCACTACAACATACCACGCTTAGCCAAATCCATATCCAAGCATCCATAGTGACACCTCCTGTAAAAATTAACTATTGTATACCCCTCAAATAAATCTCAGGCGATAGTTATGATTATTATATCACAACAATTTGTGTATTACAACAAATAAACGCAAATTTATCCATAAATATTGACAAAATTGCATTATGCAATTATAATAAAAATAGATTTTGAAACTAGCAGAAGTATGGTAACGAAATTGGCAAAAATCACAAACGAGAGGTATGCATTATGGGTAAGACATTTTGGCAAGAGGATAGAAAAAAGGTAGATTGGTCCAATATGGATAGTTATGTGGAGACCACCACTAATGACTTTTCCATAAGGAGATTTTATAAATACTGCAAAAATTTGAAGAATGAGGGTAAGGATTACGGTGCTGCTTACAACAATTTTTTGTGTCGTTGTGTTCACAAAATGTTGGGTGATAGTACAGATCAACAATGGACAGGGCTAAAACTAGAGCTGGCTATGGATATTATTGGCTATTATTTTCCTGACTTTTGGCAGACCAAGTTCTTTCCGAATGAAAAGGCTAGCCGAGGCAGTAGACAAGCCAAAGCGGATTGGAGGTTTAAGGCAAGATTGGGATTGGTATCGGGCAACAACATGGTAGAGAGGAAGCCATATGAACAGGCTCTTCGCGAATATCAGGATAATTATGAGAATATTCACAAGAACTGGATTGGTCTAGTATGTGTGTCCCAAAAGCGTGTGGCAAAAATCAAGGCGAATGAGAGTGCCGCACTAGAACAATTTGAGAATAGTGTCAGCAGGTAAACACCTGCTGTTTTTTTTGTGCAAAAACAGGCTAAATATGGGATATTTTGACCTAAATCAATATTGACATTGGGGGTATTGTGTGGTATACTCTATTATATAGATTAAGTGAGGTAAATGATTGTGGATAATGCGTGTATTGATGAATTAATGAAATTGATAAGAGGCAAGGGAGAGCCTAAATATACCAGCCTGATGGATTTTTTGCATAGTATAGTGGTAGTGCGAGGCATAGACCAATTTGAGATATCTGCATTGGGGGCTACCAACAACAGGAAGCAATATGTACCCTTTCTCAAGAATTGTGCGCGTGCTTTTGTAGGCGATATCAATGGATCCAAATTTACTGATGAGACCAAAATAGTGAGGACTATTGTATTGGACTATCTCTACCCTAACTATATTGATGAATACTTGCAACCATATATAGACAAAGAGATTCCTTCACTCAAGCGCAAAGCATTGTGGAAATATGAGGTAATGATGGGGATGAGACCGGATAATTCGACCAATATGCAACATATTGGAGACAAAGCCATGGCTACAGAAATGTATGATGCTACATGCAAGAGATTGGACAAAGATTGGCGAATGACTTTTGAAGGAATCAAACAAATCAATAAAATTATAAAGGCTAATGTAGCGGAGAGCCAAGCGGATACTAGTGTATCACGATAAACAAAAGTTGACGAGGTTATACAATGGACAAAGACATCGAAGAAATGCTATCAGTAATGAACCCTAGGGGGTACAAAGTGGATTGGAGTAATATGGAGGGGTTCCTAAAAAGCATCATTGCTGATCCATTTATCAAGGATTTGAAAATCGCTTGTGAGGGAAGCACGGATTATTTTAAATATCTAAAAGAGATTCATAGTAGGTTCAAGAGGTTCAACAAAGAGTTTGTGGCGGCAGATGTTACTGGTTGCAGTGACCTAACCAATCGCCAACGATTGTTGAGGGCAATGGTATTGGATTATTATTATCCAGATTATTTTGAAATGCACTTGTTGCCTTATATCAAGGATAACAAGAATAGTGACCTAACAAGGGAGGCATTCAAACTAAGGAAATCTAAGCAAATTAGTGAGGGATTGGAGGAAAAAGCAAGAATCAAGATGATAACAAAGGCAGAGGAAAGGTACAACAAGGTGGTGGGTATATACTCTGAGGATTGGGAGAGCAAATTCCAGACTATCAAAAAGATGAATGCAATTATTGATGCCAATGAAAGTGACCAGGAGGTTTGTAGACTGAGATAACTAGTGAAAAAGGGATACTTTTAGGTATACCCTTTTTTGTTTTGGAATGATACAAATTACAAAAATAATAGTCCTCAAAATTGAGGACTATTATTAATGGCGGAAGAGGGCGGATTCGAACCGCCGGTACCTTGCGGTACACCGCCTTTCCAAGACGGCACATTCGACCACTCTGACACCCTTCCACGGATGATGGTAGGATAATTATATCATAATTCTACCAAAAAGCAAGTGAAAAGGTGAAATTTGGGAAAAAGTTTTTTTAATGATTATCCAACATAGTGAGTTAATCTGTTCGCAATGTAAAATATCCTGGTGTAGATAGAGTATCTATGCGGGCATAACTATGGTCTATGTGGTCGGCACTATATGCCGTACCATTACCACCCACTATTAATGATGTATTGAGGAACATATCTACACTGCTTGTCACGGCACTAGTACTCCACCCGCTACCTGCATATACAGTGGTGAGTGCGCTACATTCATTAAACATATAATCCATATTGGTTACCAATGCAGTATTAAATGTGGACAAATTTATGCTCTGCAGTGCTGTACAGAGCTTGGACATATATTCCATATTGACTACTTTGGATGTGTCGAATGATGATAAATCTAGACTAGTTAAAGCGATACACTGCTCAAACATCCAGTGCATTTCGGTCACATTGGTAGTAACAAAATTGGATAAATCCAATGTAGTAATGTGGTAGCAATCAGAAAACATACGGTACATAGTAGTTACTTTGGATGTATCAAAATTGGAAACATCCAAAGTGGATAATGCTCTACAATCTTGAAACATCCAAGACATATTGGTAACATTACTAGTATCCCAATTACTCACATCTAGGATGGTTATTGCCCTACAGCTCACAAACATTTCTTTCATATTAGTAACCCTACTCACATCCCAATTACTCACATCTAGTGCTGTAACACGCCTACAATGGTAAAACATACTATTCATATATTGTACATTAGCGGTGTCAAAATTGGACACATCAATAGTAGTCAACGCATGGCAAGCATGAAACATCATAGTCATATTATACACATTGGATGTATCAAAATGCGAAACATCTAGTGATTCTAGCAGTATGCAATCTTTGAACATATACTGCATATCTGTTACCTTGGATGTATTCCATGTAGATATGTCTAGGCTGGTGATTTTGCTACACCCATGAAATGTAAAGCCCATATAGGTCACATTATTAGTATTAAAGTGCGACACATTGAGTTCGGTCAACTCGGTACAATTAAAGAACATATAGGCTATAGTGGTAACATTGTCTGTTACAAAGGAGGATATATCTAGTGATGTCAAATTATTGCAACCATTAAACATTTTGTGCATAGTTGTCACATTATTTGTAACAAAGTGGCTGAGGTCTAGGCTAGGCAAACTAGTGCAATCATTAAACATAAACTGCATATTATTAACGGCA
>JAFVZD010000086.1 GCA_017508345.1 Clostridia bacterium
ATCATAGACTAAATATTGAATTGCGTATCATAACACAAAAAATAGGAAGAAATTTAAACATTTCTTCCTAAATACTTTTATTTTAGTGACCTATAAATAAATTATTACAACATAAACAAATATATTTTATTATTTATCTAAATTAGCCAAAATCTCATCAAATCTGGTCTTTATTTTTTCTGCACCCAACAACCTACAAATATGGTATAAATTAGGCGTCATTTTTCTATTAGTTAATGCAATTCTGATAATTGTACTGATATCTCCACAATGTCCTGGATACATCTCTGGATTTTTCTTGTACAATTTCACTTCCCTAGCGAATCCCAGTTTTTCTGCCAAATCTTTGATTTTATCAAACCAAGCAGTTTGGTCATCTTCTATATTATATATATTAGGATATTCCTGCAAAACAGACTTGACAATTTGTTTATCAAATTCACCAAAATCTATACTATGTGCGTTGTAACCTCTATTAGGCAAATATCCATACTCAAACATATAGTCGTAAATATCTTTTACTTCGCTCCACATTGCAATATCCTTACGTGGTTTAGGAATATCTCTATCAATATTCAATATCTCAATATAATAATCCTTGTTATCACGCAAAACCTTAGCAAACTCCGCATCGTTATTGTCTGCCCAAATTAGTAACAACTCAAAAGCTTTTTGTGCTGTCATTCGACTAATAACATTCTTACTAACATCAGTCAACTTCACAATATCAAATAAAGAACCGCTCTCACTCATTTTTGAAATTTGAAAATCAAATTCTCTAATCAACTTATCTGGATTTGCGTTACGCCAGTCTTCAAAATTACTATTAATCAAAATCATCAAATACTCTATAATTGATTGCACAGGGTAACCCATTTTTGAGAAATACTCCACATCCGCCTCAGGGTCTTTGCGTTTACTGAGTTTTCTACGTTCGTGCGTATTAGCATCTATAATTTGCACAGGTGAAATATGCATATATCTTGGCGGCACAAAGCCTAATGCCTCAAACAACTGCAAATGCTCACTAAGACTAGGTAACCATTCATCTCCACGCACTACCAATGTAGTTCTCATCAAATGGTCATCTACTGCGTGTGCAAAATTGTATGGTGGAATACCATTACTCTTCATAATAATTACATCGTTAAAATTAGCAGGGATTGTCCTCTCTCCTCTAATCAAGTCTACTGTTTTCATCATATCACCTTGATTATATGGACATCTAAAACGCAAAACAAAACTCTTGCCTTCTTGCAAAAATTGTTTTACTTCATCAATACTCAAATCTCTGCATTTAGCAAATTCACCATAATAACCAATTGGTAATTTGTTTTTCTCTTGATACTCACGCATCTTTGCTAAATCTTCCATCGTACAAAAACAAGGATAAGCCAAACCCTTTTGCACCAACAATTTAGCATACGTTTGATAAATTTCAACCCTCTCTGACTGCATATAAGGGCCATACGCTCCAAGGTCCTCAGTTGGGGAAATCCTACCTTCATTAATATTCAAATTGTAACGCTGAAAACCTTTAATAATAGTCTCAATTGAATTTTCCACCAATCTTTTACCATCTGTATCCTCTATGCGCAGATAAAAAATACCATTGGTTTTTAAGGCAATTACACTGTCCACCAAACACGTCATAATTCCACCTAAATGCAAAAAACCAGTAGGACTTGGCGCAAATCTAGTAACCTCAGCACCGGGTTGCAATTCTCTTTGTGGGTATTTTTGCTCCCAATACTCAGGTGTATACTTTACATCAGGATACAAAATATCCGCTAATGCTTGATAATCCATTTTTCTTTCTCCTTTATTAAATAGAAAAAGGTAACATTACCTTTTTCTTAATTATTCATAAATTCTATCAATTTTGTAGTAAACGTATTCATATAACTAACCATATTCCCCACTTCGCAATCAACAAATCTATCTACTTGTGCTATAACATTTCTTTGTTGTGTACTCAAACTAGGATTTACTTTGGTTGCTTCGTACATAATGGCATTGTATTCCTCCATACCAAGAGCATTGTACAAAATAACCTTGCTTTGGTTAAATACCAAGTCGTAATTTTGCCAATTATCAAATGACTGTATAATATTCTTTTATGCATCCGTCACCAATGAGCCATCCCCAATCCACTGTTTATCACGAGGTATAGTCAAATACAAATTCATTAAGTCAACACTCATATTATAACCAGCATCCACTACTACTCTATTATAGTTAGCATACAACATTGTGTCCGTAGTGATACGAGCAAATTCTGTAACCTTAGTTAAATACTTTAATTTTAAATAATTTGCAGTATATTTATCTCCTACTTTCTTTGCACCTAAAACATTATTCTCATAGAAGTTTGCAAAATTCAAAGAGAAATCACAGGCCACATCAATCATATTGTAATAATCTAAAAATAATTGGTCTCTCCAAGATTTAACAGTAGCAGTAGTCACATCAATAGTTTGTCGTCCTTCCAAACGTGCCTTAGTTTCCTTAAATTTTGCGATGCGACTCTCTAACTCAGTGAGTTGACCATACAATTCCTCGCTATGCCTTTTGTCAAATTTGCTTTGGTCAATGTAAGGTTTCTTGATAAACTCCTTTACCAGCAACATACTAGCCCTAAATGTTGGCTCAAATATAGCATAAGAATTAGCACTATCCCCACTCAATTTATTAAATTGATTATCCGAATTATTGGCATTAATCAAATTAACTAGGCTCGCATTATTATAAACAACATTTACAGTACCATCACTACCAAAAATATCGTCATTACTGAGAACTATATCGTTATACAATTCTTGCAAATTAGAATACTGCGTATTTGACGCACCATTACATCCTGCAAAAGCGAATGGCACAAATAACATTACTACTACACACAATAATCCCATTATCTTATTTATTTTCATAATCCTATTCACCCCCCGCAGTATTGATATCAAAACCAAAATAAGTTATTACTGTCTGCACGGCTTGCTTTTTTGTCGCATCTTCTAATTCATTATAATACTTCGCCTTGTCCAAAGCGTAAAAGAATGCAGTTTTATCAATTTTAGCATAATCAGCCACAAATTTATCTGTAAGTACAGCATCTACTCTATTAAAGTTGCTAACCTTTCTCACGCAAAATGTAGCATATAATTGCTGACAATCAGCAAAGAATCTGTTGCCTACCACACCTTGCTCACTTTGCAACACTTGTAATAGTGTAACTCCTTGCTTATATAATGCCTCTATGTTCAAATATTTTGTATTAAACTTAGACACATTGTCGCCACCAAAAATCTCACTCTTTACATATGGTAGCAAATTAGTATTAATGTTGGACAAAATCTTGGCTTGGTCAAACACACACTCCGCTATATACTTAAATTCACCATTCAACGTACTTACTTGGGCTGGGGTTGGTGCATTACCAAAAGTTGCCTTATCCGCATTAAATATATTAATAGCATTAGCAGTTTCAACTATTGCAGCTTGATACTCTCCCAAGTACTGACTGACCTTAGTCATTACACCACTTTGTTTACCAAAGGTAGCCTCTGGCAATGTCAAAGCAAGTATATCCATTTCATAATAATATAACAACAAAGCTTCATCATATGTACTATCCAAAGTTTGACTATACTGATTCAAATGATTATGTTCATGTAAACTCAAATTGTCTAAGATTACTTTGTTTTGGTGCGAATCCATCACTTTTTCATATTCTGATAAAACACTAGTAGTTGGTACTGGCTTAAAAAACAACGCATAGCACGCATAACCAACACCGCCAATTAATGCAATTATCAAAATGATTTTTAATAAATTAGCAAAAAAATTCATAACTTCTCCTCAGTTTTATTTATAGTAAACCACTGTTATCTGGCTACTTTCAAGATTTTTTCTATATCAAAATATGACCAAGGCTTGTTTGTTATAGGCGGCAAACAACGGAATCTGAGTTTATCTTTGGTAACCGGATGTTCTATGGCAAAATCCACCAAACACATTGCCACGTGTGTATCTTTTGCTAGTTTATCTCCGCCATAATCCTTATCACCAAATACTGGCACTCCCAAGTCCGCCAATCCAAATCTAATAGCGTTCCTAATTATAATAGAAGCAGTCACCTTGTACAAACTAATTTCTTTGATACTCTCAATCTTGCGATAATTAAAACTAATATTGTTAGCATTTTTATTTAATTCTGGTACTCTACGCATAGTAGTATCTGTCACATATTCCGCATACTCACTATATCCGCCCGTACCTATCCTTTCATTTGTTAAACATACTGCATAAAACCCAAATTCACATTCTTGTGCCAAAAATTTTATCAAACATCTATCATACGCCTTGCTAGTTAGGCAAAATACCGCAACTCCCCCCATACATTTATCCAATGCATATAATGGTTGAATATAATCATTTTGCGTCTCTTTTTGGGCTGCGATATGTCCTCTAACCAATTCGGTAAATTCCAAAAACTCCATGTCCTGAGGCTTGTATGCTACCAACAAATGATTATCTTCAAATAGAATATTCAATTCCATAACTATACCTTTCTTATACTAAATTTACAATGTTTACCATTAATATCAAATTCACGAACAAACTCGCCATCCTCACCCTCTGTGATACTATCACTCAATACTGTAGCAGATATCACATCCAAATACTTTTGAATTACATCTGCAATGTGATGCTTACATTTGTATTGTACTACAATTCTATCCTCCACCATATAACCGGCTTCTTTACGCATATTTTGCAATTTACTAATTACTTCACGCATAATACCCTCTTGGATCAATTCATCATTGAGTACTGTATCCAGTATTACTGTAATACCTTTGTCCGTCTGTGCACAGAAATTCTTCTTGCTGTGTGGCACTACTATAATATCATCCTTGGTAAGTGTAACTATGTCGTCCTTGTTAAATTTCAACACTTCTGTCTCACCAGCATCCAATTTTTGTACCAATTCATTAGCCTTACATGACTCAAAATATTTACGAATATCGCCCAAAAGTTTACCATACTTTGGTCCCAAAGTCTTCAACTGTGGCTTGATCTCCAATGTAATGTACTTGGTAGTATCTTGTACAATGTTAAAATTCTTTACATTCAAGTCATCACAAATTATTTGCCTGAGGTCATCATTGAGTCGCAATTTGTCCACAGCATATACATACATATTTAATAGCGGTTGTCTATTCTTGATACCTGTATCAGCACGAACTACACGACCTAATGTAACTATATCCACTACCTTGTCCATCTGAGCTTCCAAAACCTTGTTTATCCTAGCGATATCCACCCTAGGATAATCGCACAAATGTACACTGATAGGCATATCACTATTACGCAAATTCTGATAAATCTCCTCCGCCATAAATGGCATAATTGGAGCAATCATCTTTGTCAATTCTATGAGTACATGATACAATGTAGCAAACGCTGCAGTCTTATCCGCATTCTCACCATCCACCCAATATCTCTCTCTACATCTACGAACATACCAGTTGGACAATTCATCTACAAATACATCAATCAATCTTGCACTATCTGTAAAGTTAAATTCATCCATCAACTTGCTTACATCTACTATCAATGTATTCAACTTTGACAATACCCATTTGTCCATCACATTGAGCTCGCAATCTTGTAGTGCTACACTACCATCAAACTTGTCTATATTGGCATACAATACATAAAAGGCATAAGTATTCCACAATGTACCAATAATCTTGCGTTGTCCCTCTACTATCTGTGTTTCATCAAAGGACTTTGTTGACCATGGTGTAGAATTCTCTGCAAAGAACCATCTCACAGCATCTGCACCATACTTACCCACTACTTCGACAGGATTCACAACATTACCCACAGATTTACTCATCTTGCGTCCATTAGCATCCATTACCAGCCCCGCTACCATACAATTCTTGTATGGCGTTCTATTAAAGAGTAAAGTGCTGAGTACTTGTAGGGTATAGAACCATCCCCTAGTCTGATCCTGTGCCTCACAGATAAAGTCCGCTGGATATTGATCCAAAAACTTCTCTTTATTCTCAAATGGGTAGTGCCATTGTGCAAAAGGCATCGCACCACTATCATACCAACAATCTATTACCTGTGGTACACGCCTAGCCTCTCCGCCACACTTAGGACACTTGATAATCACATTATCTACATAAGGTCTGTGCAACTCAACATCCTCTGTAATTCCACTCAATTCTTTTAATTCTTGTTTGCTACCTACCGCATGATAATGTCCACAACTCTCACAATACCAAATATTCAGTGGTGTTCCCCAATATCTATCCCTAGACAAATTCCAATCCAACGCATTGGCCACAAAGTTACCCATCCTACCTTCTTTTACATTTTCAGGAAAGAAATTAACTGCATTGTTATTATCTACCAGATTTTTTCTAAATTGTGATACATTCACAAACCAACCACTACGAGCATAATAGATTAGAGGAGTCTTACATCTCCAACAATGTGGATACTCATGCTCAATTAGTTCGGATTTTACTACATGACCTTGTTGTGTCAAATCTTCAATAATCCTAATATTGGCATCCACATTACGCATACCCTCATACTTCGCTACATCACTAGTAAAGCATCCTTTATCATTGATAGGTTGCAAGAATGGCAGGTCATAATTTTTACCTACTTGACTATCATCTACACCAAATGCTGGTGCAATGTGTACTACACCTGTACCATCCGTAGTAGTTACATAATCTGCACAAGTTACATAATAACATTTTTTGTCACCCAAGAGTTCTCTATTCATCTGGAATACTGGCTCATATTCCATATACTCCAAGTCTTTTCCTTGATAGTTCTCTACCAATTTGTACTTTTTGAAAACTTTGTCTACAAGTTTGGTGGCCATTATATAATATTCTTTATCCACCTTCACTTTTGAATACTCAGTATCCGGATTTACCGCCAATGCTACATTGCTAGGCAATGTCCAAGGTGTAGTAGTCCATGCTACAAAATATGTATCATCTTGACCTACTACCTTAAATCTTACATACAATGTCTTGTCTGTTACAGACTTGTATCCCTGAGCTACCTCGTGAGTAGCTAGACTAGTACCACATCTAGGACAATATGGTGTAACCTTGTGTCCCTTATAAATCAGTCCTCTGTCAAACAATTGCTTTAATGACCACCAAACACTCTCGATATACTCATCTGTACAAGTCAAATACGGCTTGTCCATATCTACCCAGTAACCTATCCTTTTGGTAGTATCTACCCACTCTTTTTCATATAGATTCACTAGACTCTTACATTTCTCTACAAAGTTCTCTACACCAAACTTTTCTATATCCTGTTTACTATTGAAACCCAGCTCTTTTTCAGCCTGTCCCTCTACTGGTAGTCCGTGTGCATCCCATCCAGCCTTGCGGACCACTCTATAACCCATCATACTCTTGTACCTGAGAATAATATCCTTGTATATCCTATTGGATACATGTCCGATATGAGGTAAACCATTCATTCCTGGAGGTCCATCATAAAAGACAAATGCCTCCTTACCCTCACTTTCCTTATTCAACTTCTCAAATACTTTTTTCTTTTCCCAAAACTCCAATACTCTATTCTCCAACTCTGGTTGATTGAGTTTTGTATTTACTTCTTTATACATAATTCACTCCTACATACTATAATCGTCTACAATTTTATTCAAATCCATTATGTCTCCCATAGTAACAATACTAATAGGTCGTTCCAAGAAATTACCCTTCTTTGTAATTATTATCGCCAATATCTTGCGATTGTTGTAGAATATATCCAAAGCCTCTTGTACAGTCAACTTTTCACTACGAATAGTATATGTCATATCCATATCACTCTCTTGTACTACATCTTTGATTGGTGTACCCTCACAAAACTTGCTCAAATCTCCACCATTAGCCACACATTGTCCCAATGCATCTACCAATCTCGCATTGTGCACCACTCCTATCAACCTATCCTCCCAATACACTGGTATCACTCTGTACCCCGTGCTAGCAGATATCTCAATAGCACGCTTTAACGATGTACTACCATCTAGGACATAAACATCCTTGTGTGGAATACTCTGTAGCACTAGCGGTGGTGTAGATACCAATTCTGCTATTCGCTCCATCTCCATCACAACATCATCGTGTGGCTCTGCTATTACCTTTTCATCCGTGCTATTATGTATAATAGCATTCCTGAGTCTAGCATAATCAATGAGTTTGTCCTCATAGCGCCTCACTACACTATTGAGTGGTACACTCCTGCGTATCATATCAGCAAAACTAATGTTTCGCCTAAAATTATAAATAGCCCTAATACTCTGGTCAATCGTATTGTATGCATTGATAAATCTTATCGCATTGCTCTCTGGCATAATTCGTTACCTCCAAATATCATTAAGTATAACATATTTACACCTCATTGACAATTGCTTTATCAAGATTTTTCAATAATTTTGTAACTTTTTTATACTTTTTCAAAAAAATATTTATAAGAATTCTAGTATTTTATCAAAAACTGTTGCAAAAATAAATTTTTCAGTGTATAATACTACCACTGTGCTAGATGGGGAGCTAGCGGTGCCCTGTTACCCGCAAGCCGCTTTAGCGGGATTGATGACAGCCCCCGGCTCGCTGCAGTGTTGATTTGTGACATTAGAGCGATGTTGAACGCAAGGTCCTATGCAATAGTATCCCTTGAACCGTGTCAGGATTGGAAAATAGCAGCACTAAGAGGATCATACTATGTGCCATAGGGTAGCCTTGCGGGAGTCGTGATAGTGTTTACGGTCAATGTTGCACTTGTCAAAGGCTGTTGCACAGTGTTTTTGCTTGCATTAGCCTACCTAGGCTATATATAAAAGACATACCTACCCCGGTATGTCCTTTTTTTATTCGTCATATATAAATGTTGCACAAGCACCTTTTTCATGATCATCAATTATAGTTATGCCATTAGCATCACACTTGCAATCTTTGTTGAATAGACAACTCTTGCAATCACACTTCAATTTTTTATCTCTAATATGCATCGCATTAGCATACTCCGGAGCCGCCTCAAACATATCTCTACTCACATCATCCTGTCCTCGGCCCCTCTCATATGTCGCACAACTACTTTGCGAAGTAATACTTACCTCTTTCGCCATACAATTATACCTATCATTATGCACACACGATGTCTTTCTGCACTTAATATCCATATTCTGTCCCCCTGATTTTTTGTTATTTTTTACTACAAAAGTAGTTTTTATACATCATCACTATTACTTTTCTCTTTTTCTAGTTGACTTATTTCTATTTTATAGCTATAATTATCACAAAAGTACACCACAAAAGGAGTGAATTTATGCAAGTTATTTTATTACAAGATGTCAAAGGCACAGGCAAAAAAGGTGATATCGTTAATGTCGCAGATGGTTTTGGTAGGAATTTTTTACTCAAACAAGGCCTAGCACAAATCGCTAATAACACCAACAAAAATATCAACCAACAGGCCAAAAACGCACAAGCCTACCACAAACAACAAGAACGCAACGCCTTTGCCGAAGAGGCAAAAAAATTATCCAATCAATTGATTACTATTAATGTAAAAGTCGGTGAAAATGGTAAACTCTTTGGTGCTGTTACTTCCCAAGAAATCGCCAACGAAATCGCCAAATTAGGTATCAATATCGAAAAGAAAAAACTAGATGTACCTAGTATCAAATTAATTGGAACATACGACATCAAGGCTCGCTTTTGCGAAGGTATCACCGCCCGCTTTAAGGTAGACATCAAACCTCAATAACACAAGAAAAGATGACAATTTTTGCCATCTTTTTGTTTTGCACTTTTTAATACACAATAATTTCACCACCACTTATGCATTATATCACACACCCCACTAGCACATTAGACACACCAATGCTTTGATTTTTATCCATAATAATTTCTTTTACTTTTCTCAATTTTGGTAGTTCGGTGACAGCACATCCTGTAATATCAATTTTACCATTCACTATCTCCAAACTACTCAAATCTGCTACCTTGCTTCTATAAAAAATAGCAAAATTACCTACTTTTTCCAACTTGCTTAAATTCGTTACATGGCTATATCTATAATCACAATAACCACCAATACTCCTTAAATTACTCAAATCTTTTACTAATGTACCAACAAAATCAGCATTACCACCAATGCTAGTTAAACTAGATAGGTCTGTGACTTGACTTTCCAAAAATGAAACATTACCACCAATAATCTTTAACTTGCTCAAATCCCGTATTTGACTAAAAGCAAAATTAGCATTTTCTCCAATCTGTGTCAAATTAGATAAATTCATCACCTGACTATGAAAAAAACTAACACTACCACCAATGCGAACTAACTTGCCTAAATCTGTTATCTTACTATTGCAAAAATCAGCATCCCCACCTACAATCTTTAAGTTACCTAAATCTGTTACTTGACTTTTATCAAAATATGCACTCCCTAATACTACCTCCAAACCACTCATATCCACTGCTATACTTTCAGAAAAATTAACATTCCCAAACACTATTTTTGCAGTACATTTAGGCATCCCCACTTCCTTGTTATCCCTACCAAATACACTCATTTTAGTAGAAACATCCTCCGGATACAAATCCCCAAAGTGCCAATCCTGCTTAGTAAAACTGGTGCCATGTTTTTTATTATAAGCAAGGATAATGGCATCTTGGAGTTCACCATTGTTCTCAATATTGGTACGCAATTTTTCAAAATCCTCATTTACACCAAAACACAATTCCGTATCCTTTGGTACACTATCCAAAAGCAATTGCTCTATATCTATATCGCTAAATTTTTTATTTTTAATAGCCATATTATATACAATCAATCGTTTATTCCATTCTTTGATAGCCAACTGCTTTTCCGCCTCTAACATACATTCTACCTTTCACTAAAATATGCCCATATTATACACAATTCCTACTCTAATGTCAAGTATAGTACTACCCTGCCAATGCATTGCAAACATCCATCCAACACATCGGAAAAACAAGCATTTTGTAATACCATTGACATTTTACTAAGATTAAATTTATACATAAAATCTTGCATAACATTACAATTTAATATCCATCAATTATATTACACTATAGAATAGATAGTGAATGTTTTGTCTAAAATGTTTATGGGAGTATACAATTCACTCAAAACTAGCACTTGTAAAAAAAGGATAGTGCTTAAATATAACAACTATCCTTACAAAAAACAGCAACATACCAAAAAGCAAATACACAAAATTTAGTCTCACGCGTACAAATATAACAAAAAAGGACATATCCATAGATACATCCTTTGTATAACTCAAACCTTTATTATCTCTTACTGAATTGTACAGCCTTACGAGCTTTGTGTAAACCATATTTCTTACGCTCTTTCATACGAGGGTCACGAGTAAGTAGTCCTGCAGTCTTTAATACTGGCTTGTTCTCCTCACTAAATTTAACCAATGCACGAGCAATACCATGTCTAATAGCACCTGCTTGACCAGAGATACCTCCACCATTTACAGTTACCATAACATCAAATTTGTCCAATGCGTTAGCCAATACTAATGGTTGACGAACAATTTGCTTTAATGTCTCTAGACCAAAGTACGCATCAATATCACGCTTGTTAATAGTAATCTTACCATTACCTGGTACCAAACGAACCCTTGCGATAGCAGACTTACGACGACCAGTCGCTGGTGTGTGTTGTACAGTTTGTTTTGCCTTAGCCATAATTATCTGCCTCCTTTAATCTTTAATACTTGTGGGTTCTGAGCTTGGTGTGGGTGCTCAGCACCAGCATATACATGCAATTTCTTGAACATTTTGCGACCCAAAGCATTCTTTGGCATCATACCCTTTACTGCTCTCTCGATAGCAAAAGGACTGTTCTCTTTCATAATTTTTTTGTATTGTATTTCTTTGTC
>JAFVZD010000087.1 GCA_017508345.1 Clostridia bacterium
AGCAAGGCAAAAGTAAGTGGTAGTAGTACACCTACTCCGCTGAGAGAAAAGACTGAGGAACTCAAACGACTGGAGAATGACAAAAAAGAGGCGATAGTGGCACAAAACTTTGAGAAAGCTGCGACACTAAGAGATGAGATAAGGAAAGTAACAGAGGAAATTGAGCAAATCAAGGCAGATTTTAATGAGGAAAAGCAGAATAATGTGGCTACAATTGGTTTTGATGACATTGCCACAGTAGTGAGTAATTGGACTAAGATACCAGTGACAAAGCTCACTGCTAGTGAGCGAGATAAACTAATGAAGTTAGAGGAAATTTTGCACAATAGGGTAATAGGACAGGATCAGGCTGTAGTGGCTGTAAGCAAGGCAATTCGTAGAGCTAGGGCAGGGTTAAAAGACCCTAACAGACCTATTGGTACATTCTTGTTCCTTGGACCTACAGGTGTAGGTAAGACGGAACTAAGCAAGGCACTGGCGGAGGCAATGTTTGATGATGAGAATCTAATAATTAGATTAGACATGTCAGAATACATGGAGGCACATAGTGTGAGTAAGTTAATTGGTTCGCCTCCTGGGTATATAGGGCATGATGATGGTGGACAGTTGACTGAGCAAGTACGACGCAAGCCATATTCAATAGTTTTGTTTGATGAGATAGAGAAGGCACATCCAGATATATTTAATCTATTACTGCAGGTAATGGATGATGGTAGGTTGACGGATAGCCATGGTAGAGTGGTGAGCTTCAAGAACACTATTGTGATAATGACCAGTAATAGTGGTGTAAGTGACCCTAATTACCGCAAAAATAGAATTGCATTTGAGAATGCTACAGATGAGCAGACTATCCAGAAATTGGATGAAGAGGCTAGTGAAATACTAAATAGGGCGATAAAACAGAATTTCCGTCCAGAATTTTTGAATAGAATTGATTCTATTGTGGTATTCAAGTCGCTGAGCAAAACTGACCTAGCACATGTGGCTAAGTTGTTGATAACAAAATTGGTGAAAAAACTGAAGCAACAGAATATAGAACTCAGGTTTACAGAAAATGCGTTGAAATATTTGGTGGAAAAGGGGTATAATACAGAGTGGGGTGCTAGGCCATTGCGTAGAGTAATAGAGCATGAGATAGAGGATAGGTTGGCAGATGAAATTTTGTCAATGAAACTTACGGATGGGGCAAAAGTTACTGTAGACGAGGATGATAATTTGTTGAGAATTAAAGTAACTGATTAGTGAAAAGTATTTGACTAAATGGTACTTTGTCTGCTATAATTAGGTGTATCAAGAAAAAAGGAGACTAATATTATGAACATACAAATTGCATCAAAAAATTATGTAGTAAGTGAAAAACTGAAAAGCATAATTGAAAGAAAGGTGGAGAAGCTTAGCCGATACTTTGGCGATAGTGCTAATGTAAAGGTTTTGTGTAAAAAGCAAAAGGATTATTATACCTTGGAGCTCACCATATCTGACAAGGGAATGTTATTCCGTAGTGAGGTAACTAGTGATAATATGTATCAAAATATTGATATGGCATTGCCTAAGGTAGAGAAACAAATTATCAAGTATAGTGGCAAACTCAAGGATAAATTACATAAGGATGCATTCAAGGATAATGACTGGTTGTTCTTTGAGGAAGAGGCTCGTGAGATTATCAAAGAGACACCTGCTAGCATTAGTAGGATAAAAGAATTTGAGATTTCTCCACTAACAGTAGAGGATGCACAAATGGAGCTAGATAATAGTGGTCACGATTTCTTTGTGTTTATTAGCAAAGAGACTGGTAAGGTAAGTATAATCTACAAGCGTAAAGCGGGAGATTATGGACTAATTGAGCCTATATATAATTAATAGTAAAGTGAGTATAGTTGGAGTAAACTATGCTCATTTTTTTGTGTATAAAAATTTGTTGTGTAGATGCAGTATTGAATAGTGAATTGGGGGATGACTAGGAGGTTGGGCGAAGTGTATGAATGTAGTTGGGCGAGTATGTGGAATTGTTTGGAGAATGTGGGGGCTGTGAGGAGGAATTAGAGGTAGTGGAAGTGTGAGTGTGTGGTGTGGATGTGGTGGGGAAGGGAGTGGTATTGGATTGCGTGGTGTTGGGGGAGTTATTGTGTTGAGTGGAATTTGAGCGAAGGGCGGATATTAGGTTGGTGAGAACGGAGATAGTTTGATTGATATCCAAGCTTGGTGTGGTAGGTGCTATGGGCGTGGTATTGGTGTGGTTTGTGTTGGGTGGGGATTGAGGATTTTCTCTGGTGGATGTGTATGGATATGTAGTGTCTGATGAATAGTGGCTAGTATGTGGGGTGTATGTAGTTTTAGGTTGGGGAGTAGGGTGGATATTTTGGTATTTGGGTTTTGGATTGTAATGGTAATTGGGTAGTGACCAATATGGGTTGTCGGGGGAGTAATTTGGTGTTGGATTGGGGGTAGTTTCGGGTGGTGGAGGCGGAGGAGTATTGGAATGAGGTGTAGAG
>JAFVZD010000088.1 GCA_017508345.1 Clostridia bacterium
CTATCGCTACTATAAAGTTAACCATTCTTTGCTTTGCTTCTTTCTGCTTGTCCGCAGACTCCGCTCTCGCTAGGTTTACACCTAGAATAATAACATAAATGATACCAGCCGTTGCCAATAATATGAGCAATGGCAATAACACTGCCTGTATCGCATCAGTTACATCATTAACCCAAGCCCACTTTGAGTTTTCTGGCATCTGTGGTATTTGACTATTATCAGATGCAGCATCACCCAGCATAGGGTTATCCAATACATTCATCATTTTATTTGCTGCCGCAAACATTAATGCGTTCATATTATATCCTCCATATCAATTATTCTGACAAATTAACTAGTAGTCGGCGTTACCACTCTAGGCTTAATCCAATCTGGCAAGTAATCACATACTAGGTACATTAATAATACTAATGCGATGGTTACCACTATCGCTACTATAAAGTTAACCATTCTTTGCTTTGCTTCTTTTTGCTTGTCCGCAGACTCCGCTCTCGCTAAGTTTACACCTAGTATGATTACATAGATAATACCCGCAGTTGCCAATAGTATGAGTAACGGCAACAATACTGACTTGATAGCATCAGTCACTGTATCTATCCATGCCCATTGACCTACCCACTCTCCTGTTGCCTCATTGTAGTCCGGTGTTTCAGGTTTATCAACATCAGCACCTAGCATAGGATTGTTTAATACAGTCATCATTTTATTTGCCGCAGCAAACATCAATGCATTCATATCAAAAACTCCTCCATTTTTCATTTTCTAAAATTATGTTTTGTCGAATCATCACATTTTATACATTGCATATTATACCCAAATTCGCAAAAAACACAAATTTATGTAACTATATTATCAAAAAAATTTGACAAAAGCAAATTATTTTAGTACAATTTTTAAAAATTTTTTAATTTTTTTTGATTTTTTGCTAAAAATATTAAGAAATTGTAATTTTTTGGAGGAAAAATATGAAAGCATTTGCAAAATTTTTTATTTGTCTAATACTCGTAGCCATATTTGCCCTATTTGCAGGTGCAGGTCTAGACAGTCTACTCACAGGTAATGGTTTTACCCTAGAGAGTCTAGGTAGCACATCCGCATTAGGTATCACCGCTGTACTAGTATTAGGCTACATCGTACTCGTATTAGTAAAGATTGCCGACGGCAAGACACCTTTCAAATCCAAGGACAAAGGTAACAAAAAACCAGACAAACAATTCTTTGATAGTGAATGGTTGACCGAAAGAGAGATGAATAGCAAATATGACTACACCACCTTTCGCGACTTAGGTTCACACAAGAATGGTATCCCAATCCGTGCTGAGTTGTCCGGTGGCAACATCAAGATTAACCTACTACACGAATCTTGGCACACACTAATCATAGGTACCACAGGTAGTGGTAAGACAGCAGGTTTTGTTATACCTGCTATCCAAATATTAGCCAAGACCAAGACCAAACCTAGTATGGTTATCTCTGACCCAAAAGGAGAATTGTATGCCAAGAACTACAATCACCTAGTAGCCAACGGTTATCGTATCCGTAGATTCAATATGCGTAGTCCACTATCCAGTGCTAGATGGAATCCTATGGAAAAGGCATTCACCACCTACCACCGTGCTCTGCGTATCCGCAAAGAGGTATTAGTTCACCATGGTGATGACCCTCGCTCATTCGGATTGATACTCACATCAAACCAATTTGAGCACGACTGGTACCAATTCGATGGCAAGGCATATGCCAGCCGTGAATTATTAGAGAATGACCTAGCTGCCAAAAAGAAAGAGTTAAACAACTCCGCATACGAGACCTTGGCCGACCTAGCACTCACACTATGCCCTAGCGTTTCACCAAATGACCGCAGTTGGGAGAATGGTGCCCGCAACTTTGTATTGGCAGTAATGTTAGCAATGTTAGAGGATAGTGCTATCCCAGAATTGGGTATGACAATAGACAAATACAACCTGTTCAATGTCTACAAGATTTGTAGTATTCGTGACAACGATGCCAACAAACCTTATTCTACTCTACAAAAATACTTTGAGGGTCGTAGCAAATTATCCAGTGCCGTGACTCTAGCTACCCCAGTCATCAGCAATGCTCTAGTAACAATCAATGGTTTTATGGGTTTTGTAGGTCAATACCTAGAGATATTAGCAGATGACTCCATATGTTTTGCTACCAGCAAAGACGAATTAAAATTTGACGATATGGCTAACGAACCTAATGTACTATTCATTACCGTGCCTGACGAAAAAGAAGGCCGTTATCCAATCGCCACCATGTTAGTACTCCAACTATACAAGACTCTAGTAGAGGTAGCCAACAATACAGGTGGTGAATTGCCTCGTACCGTGTACTTTATGCTAGATGAATTTGGTAACTTCCCAAAAATTCCTAAATTCGATAGTATCATCACTGTTGGTCGTAGCCGTAAAATCAATATGATGATGATAGTACAATCTTATGAACAACTCAACAATATCTATGGTCAAGAGGCCGCCACCATTATCCGTGGTAACTGTAATGTACATATATTCCTAGGTACTACTGAGCAAAAGACAAAAGAAGAATTCTCCGCTCGCTGTGGTCAAACATCTGTTATGACAGAGTCTACTAGTGAGAGCAAAGGCAAGGATAACGAAAACAAGACTACTAGCAAGTCCCTAGCTAGCCGTGCCCTAATCACACCAGACGAATTGGGTCTACTCAAAGAAGGCGAAATGATTGTCAGTATGTTCAAAGAAAAAGCAATCCGCAGTACATTCACATTCGCACACAAATGTACGCACATCTACAACCTTAGCCTCCACGAAGAAGAATACATTCCTGCCAAAACACTTGACGAAGAAAGTATCTACTACGACATTCGTAGGCGTAACAAAATGGTTCTCAATGACTCAAATAATGGTGGTAACTATGGTTTTTAATTAACTATAATTATTAGTCAAATCTATATTATTCAACCAAAAAGCAGTGGATCGCCAATCCGCTGTTTTTACTTCTATATATTATATAATGCTACACAACATTTATTAGTCAAATTAATATTGTTTGTTCAAGAAAATAAAAATTTTTTAATTTTTTGTGTTAAACTAGTAGACAAATTCATATATTTTTGTATATAATATAATCACAAATTTTTTAAAAGGAGAAAAAAATTTTATGAGTTCAAAATTTAGAACATTTATGATGGCACTTATTCTTATTCCATGCATGTTTGTATTTGCTGGATGTAATGCACAACTAGACCAAAAAGTTTCACTAGATACCCGTGGTAACTATTCCAATACTTCTACACCTGCCAATGCAAAGGCAGCCGTAGAGGATAGTAATATTAATGAGGTTAACATCAGTACTTCTTCTCTCAGAATGTCCATGGACTTTGCTATAACAATGCAAAGTATTGTTACCGAAGGTAGTATGACCTATATTATCAAAGCAACAAAATCTAGTGAGACAAAGACAAAATATGAGTCCGCTGCTCGTATTCGTGCCAACGCTCAAACTGGAGAAATCAACGAGTCTGCTCTAATATCTTGTTACAATATTAGAGATATCGATAGCGACAACTCTGATAACAACTCTATCAAGAGTTATATTGATTACAATGTTACTGACCCAGCAGACCCTACCAAAAAGTTGACTGGTAAATACGACATCAGTACCAATCATGATATAGCTGATGTTACCGATACTTTTGATGATCTAATGGATGTTACCATGGACACAATCAACAATTACCTACCTAACTCTGATGGATGGACTGCTGTATGGAGCAACAATAAGGCTCAGTACGCTATTGCTACCAGTGGCAATACTACAAAGGTAAGGATCACTACTCCAGCTGTAAAAGACAGCGATGACAAGGTAATCGTACCAGAGGCTAATGTATACTACATCATCACTGATGGCAAATTTGTAGGTATCCAAGTAGAAAAAATTACACTCACATTTGGTCCAATATCTATTACATGTAGTTTTGGTTTGACAACATTTGATGGCAACATCGATATGCCTAACTTTAACGACTACGCAGAGAATCCTGCTCAATCATAATATATAAAATTACTTATTTATAATACCCCAATATGGGGTATTTTTTGTTTTACCACAGCCACTAATTCGCATTGCATTTTGTATACACCACCCCCCACAAAATTCACCTAATTTTTGATTAGTAATTCATATTTTCGTAACGCAATAAATTTCACTAATATTCTCTACGGTGCATTCCATTCCAATCTTCTCAAACTCAATATTTTTTACCAAATTTCACTTTTTTTGACATTTTGATTACTTTTACATAATTTTGAAATAAAAAAACAAAATAATTTTGTAAAAATTTGTCATTTAATACCCATTTTTAGTTGTGTATTTTTTCAGGATTTGATAAAATAATTATTATATAATAATTATATGTCAGCAACTTGCACTTTGTTGACATCCAAAAAAAGGAGTTATTATGCAAAAAGCAACTACAAATAAAATTACATTATTGAGTACTATTCTCATCATGTCATTGTTGTGCTTCTTTACATTCACACTATTAGGTCACAATAATATACGCACACTATCCGCAGCAGAGGCAGACACACCAATACTAGCCCAATTAGGTACCACCTCCGCTGGTACATTCACACCAGACGCTAATGACAATATCATCTCGGATGGTAAGTTTTTGTTATTAGAAAAAAATACTACTGACACCACTACCCCTACACCTGCTATCAAGATATCTGTAGGAAAGACACTAGTTGGTAGTGACCTCACTGACTTTATTTATATCAATATCACTATCAAGCGTGACGGTAAACCAATAGCCACAAACAAAAACACAGAACATCAAGCCACTGACAACAAACCAGCATACTTTACATTTGAGCAAGTTATTGATATTACCGATGGTACAGATAACACTACAGATAACACTACAGGTAAATACGAAATATTATTGACATATCGTCTACAAAAAGATAACACTACTGATATTTACCGCGATGCAAATATGACATTCTATATTTACACTTACAACGAATACACTCAAATAAATGACCAACCTACACTAGATAATATCGTACCGCTAGATAGTGACAACACAGATTATTACAAGCGTTTTGCATACTATTATTCCAATTCAGGCACATCTACCGCTAAACCTAATGACGGCGGCACCAATGACTCTGTAGAAACCTCATTCTACTATGCTGATAAAGTACATGAAACTGATCCCGAAAAACTCCTATTCCCTACTATCACATTCAACCCAGAGCATTACTTGCTAACTATCAATAGAGTTTTGTACAAGACTACAGAGACTATCCGAATGAGTTTTGCTACCAATCCAGCCAACACATCAGGTACACTCACGATGTGGAAAGAGTCCAATGGTGTGACTACCGCACTACCTAGTATTACCCTTACACCAGATGACACCACAAAAAAATACCAATGCACAATCACATTGGATAGTGTCGGAGAATACACAATCAGCAAGACTTTCATTAGATATGACCGCATAGCAGATAATAATGCATCTAGAGTGTATGAGCAAATATCTCCACAAAATGTCGAATACCGCTTTGAAGATAGTGACCCAAATAACAATACTCAAAATATAACTCTGCCAGAATACTTAGCATTCAACGGATACCAGACATTCTATACTCCTAAGTATGGTGAAACCAAAATTCTATATGACAACACCACAGATTCTGGTGTGGTATACAGTCCAAACTACGGATATCGTACTGATTTAATTACTACAAAGCCAAAGCCAAAGCCAAGTGACACCACTACAACGCCAAGTAATGACGACACCACAAATGACAACACCACAAAATACGACACCACAGAAGTAACTTCATTCCTTAACAAAATCCAAAGTGACACAGACAACCTCCTACCTACCACCAATCTTGCACCTGTCAAGTTTGAATACCTAGGCAGTATTAACACCGCCAATTCTTGGTATGTTCGTGTAGACAACTTCAATAATGTTACAGTTGCCGAATATGCTCGCGGTATGGAATTCACCAATTCTGGTACATACTATCTACACCTCTCTATTACACCATTGGAGGGCGAAGTTTTCTCCCAAGTAATATGTTTCAAGATTTCCAACTCACCTACCAAACCTATCATCAAAATTGACAATGGAGATGACAACAGGACTAACGATTCTATACTAGGTGTAGGTAAATATACCAACCAATCTGCATACATAGATTGGACACAACCCGGACCATTTGACGCAAGTATTACTGTACAATATTCTCACGACCCAGAATACAATGAGGACTATCAAGCTACATACAGCAATACATACACCAGTAGCCAAACACCTTTTAGCCAAAATGGTACATACCATGTGAGGCTAATCAAAAATAACGACCCCAATACAGCGACTTACACATATTTTCACATAGATAATTCACCTATCAACACTATCAAGGCACTAGGATGCAATGGTCAAACAGTTATAAAAGATACAACACTATCATCGCAAACATCATTCAAGTTGACCGTTGATACACCATTTGTATGGACTTGGGGTGACAAGGCTAGTGGTGCTGCTATCGAGTATGCAAAATATTTCTATGCACCTATTACCGCTATTGATAATTTCAAACTACCTACCCAAGGTCTGGATGACGCCAATGGCAACACCCTAGTACCTATCAATGGTAAATTAGGCAAGTTTACCTACCCTACCGATTATACACGATGGGAACAAGAGAGTGAATCCAACGAAATAAATAACAACTCTCAACTCATCAACACACCACAATTAGCAATACTACTACTTCGCGATGAGGCAGGTAACTCTGCAATATTTATGACAATCTATGATAACACCAACCCATACATTATTCAAAATCCTGCCAAACGCAACATTCAGAATATTATTACTAGCGACACCACCGTCACATGGGGTTCACACAAGGCTATTACTATCACAAGCGATAGTGACCTAGCGCGCTTTATTGCTAGCGACACTGAGGAAACTAACGCAAATGGTATGACTATCTCAAAGAGTACTCTAAAATACGACAGCTTCACATACACTTTGCCTACCAATTTGTCCAATGCCCTCAATAGTTATTCTACTATAATTGAGGAACAACCTGCATACCTCACAATACCTATCAGCTCTGTAAAGGTAGATATCGGCCTAAATGGCAAAAATTATACCAAAACATTCACTATCCCAAATGGTAGTACCAAGATAGAATACACCAATGCCGATATTATTGTA
>JAFVZD010000089.1 GCA_017508345.1 Clostridia bacterium
CTTATTTTTTTTGGTGAAAACTCATAAAATATAGTTGATTTCCTCCAGTAAATGTGATAAAATAACATTAACTGGAGGAAACTGATATGATTGTAGTACTCTCAGCACATTGGATGTGAGTGGTTGGGATACGAGTAATGTGACGGATATGATGAGGATTTTTTATAATTGTAGTACTCTCATATTGCAGTAGATACCTCACATATGTATAGAAAATGGATGACAGTGGTCATCCATTTTTTGTTAGTCAAAAGAGTAAAAACTTTTGTTAATTATGATTTGGGGAATGTGTTGTTTTGATACCTTGTGTATTAATTATAGTTGAGGTTGGATGACAGGGTAAATGCGTTGTCGTTTTTGAGATCGATAATGTTATCTAGGTCTACATCTGCATAATAGTCTATGTTGGGATAAGTGTAGTTTATAGGGGCTTCGTAAGTAAATGATTGGGAAGGCTTAGGGATTTGATTGTATTGGTTGAGTGCGGTAATTAGGTCATCCCAACATTGTAGAGTAATGCGGAAGGTGATGGTGTAGCCATTGGTGCTATCGCCAGCGGTGGTGATAGTAGTATTCACAGGAATAGTGTTGTCATTGATTATGAAAGGCAGTGTGGTGAAGTCACTTAGTGAAAGTTCATCAATATTGGTGCCTGTAGGTAATGTGAATACATAGGCGGGCTGGGTGTTGGTAATTGTTAATTCTTTGGCTTTGATAGACCACTGGTAGTCAATAGATTGCATATTGGTAGTGTCATCTGCCCAATCGTAATTATCGTGGTCTTTTAATCGGATAGTGGCTGCATACTCGCCTGCATTGGTTGCTGTATCATTTTCTATTGTCATTAAGCCGGTGTCTAGGTTTGTGAAAGTAAGAGATTTTTGTGTACCGTCATAGAGGAATGTAGAATTGGATAGGGTAGGTCTAGTGACTATTGCAGGTGTCACGCGGATAGGAATATTAATGGTGTAAGGCTGATAATTATTGGAAACATCGGTGTAGATTAGGAATAATTTGTTGGCTCCACCATTATTATTGACATCGCCAACTGGTGTAGTATCTGGGTTGGCTGAATAGAAACTCCACTCTCCCGGGTGCAATGCCTTTAATTGTGTGAAATCCACCTCGCTTTGCATAGTGCCATATGTTGCTACTAGTGGGGTATTGTCTACGGTATAACTGAATGTGTGAGTAGCAGGGACAATATTCCATATTAATTCAAAAGGTGTGGTGGTTAGGTCATTCCAAGTGTAGTTGGTGGCGTCTATGAGGGAAACCACACTAGTGTATTCTGCACAATTTGTACCGCTAATATTAGTAATATTTATATTAGGGTGGGTGTCTATGATTGGTGCATTTTGCTCGCTCTGATTGTATACAATATTGTTTTGTTGCAGAGTTGGTTTGGTCAGTCTGGCAGGTGTAATATTCCATTCTATTGTTTTGGGTGTAATGCTCTCATCCTCCCACATAGTGTTGGTGGTATCTAGGAGTGTAATAGTGGTGGTATTAGGGGTAGCGGTAACCGTAGTAGCGGTAGTAGTGCCGGATAATGCCATTTTGGTGTCATCATAACCGATTAATTCTAGAGGAATGGCACCGCCTGTGTAGGTCATTGTGGCAGGTGTAGGCACTGCAAATGCTAGCGGAGAGATACTCCATTCTACTACGCGATAATTCGTAATGTTGTCACCGAATGTTAGCCAAGAGCAGTTGGTGTTGTCGCGGAGTGCAAAAGTAGCGCTGTAATTGCCCACATTTACCGCGGAGTCATATTCTACCAATTCCAAAAAGTCTGAGTCACCCGGAGCAAAAGTGAATGTAGGTACAATGGTGTCACCATTGTAAGTAAGTGGATTGGCTACTGGTAACTCTATCATACGGTGAGTAACGCAAAAGTCTATGGTGTCACTCAGGCAACTGGTGGTAGAGAATTGGATAGAGTAATCTCCCACCGGTGTAGTAGGTATTAGCGGGATATTGTGAGAGATAGAGATGTCGTAGTCCGCTATTGCTGTAATAGCATTCACGGTAGTGGATGATTGGTCATTGAATGTGATGTGTACATTAAAGTCCTTTGGGTCAATGGCGATATCCTCTCCGTACTGGATATTGATGTAATCGTTGTGATTACCTTGGGCGGTGTAATAGTGAAAGTATTCTGCATTATAACTAACACTAATAGATGTGATGTATGTAGGTGGCGTAGCACCGCAACCACTGAATAGATACAGGCATGGAATAATGATTAGAGTAAATAATAACAAACTAATTTTTTTCATGCAACACTCCTAAATTTTTATTTGGCAAACGGCATATTTGGTAATAAAATAGTGCAATACGGCATATAAATATAATACCCATATACAGTTAATTAATTTATTGTATCACAAAACTAACAAAATGTTTAATGATTTTAACATATTTTTACATTTTTTTGAAATTTTTTGTATATGTATAATAATAGTATTTTGACAAATACTAGATAGGGATAGCAGATAATTGCTACAAAAACAAAAAAAGGAGTGCTAAATTATGAACGCATTTAGAGTAGTAAATCTAATAGCATGGATACTATTGTGTATCGGTGGTATCAACTGGGGTCTAGTAGGAATATTTGACTGGAATCTAGTGAGTGCGATATTTGGCCCGGGTCAGAATGCTGGCTCTGTAATAGTGTATGTGCTAATATTCTTGGCTACACTATGGGTAATTTTCTCTACACTCATGAATAGAGGCAGATTGACTATTGCTAGTAATGACTAGATAGGATAAGTGCGGTAACGCACTTATTTTTATTGTCACGAACAACAAAAGGATTTGGTAAATTTTAATTTGCGTTTTTTTGTATATAATAATTATAAATATAAAAACAATTAATTTTTATATATTATTTTATTTTTTTTTGATGATAAAAAAACAAAAGTGGGTGTATTGGTTGATAAAAAGGCAAAAGTGTATTATACTGAAAAAAAACGATAAAAGCGAGGTCAGTATTATGCAAGTAGATAAGTATAATTGGGATTTGAGTAAGTTTTGCGAGAGCGTAGCGGATTGCGAGGCTAGGATAAGTAACATTGAGGGTGGTATAGAGGAACTAATGAGTTACAAAGGGAAACTAGGGGACCCAAAACTATTATTGGAGTATTGGCAAAAGAGTAATGTAATAGGCACAGAGTACGAGAGGTGTCTAATATATGCCTATGCGGGGCAGGATGTGGATTATAACAATCAGGAATTGAGCAGGCTATGTATGCTGGTGAGGGAATTGGGGGTAAAACTCAGCACGGCTACTGCGTGGGAAAATCCCGAACTCAAGGGGCTAGGGAATGATTATCTAGCAAAACTCAAAGATATGGATGAGTACAAAAATTGGAGATTGTATATAGATAATGTGATGTACGATAATCAGCATACTTTGAGTGAGCCAGAGGAACAAATCATGGCTAGCATTGGAAAATTTACGGATAGTTTTAAGGAGATTTTTCAGGCGTGCTATATGGGGGATATCAAGTATCAGGATGCAGAGGATAGCGAGGGCAAAAAACACAAAATTAATACGGGCAATGCTAGTAGTTTTATGCTGAATGCAGACAGGGTATTACGCAAGAATGCGAGTGAAAGCATTAGTGAAGCATACAAAACTTATGGTAACACGATAGCACAAAATTTGATACATTATTTCATCAAAAATGTGACACTTAGCAAGATTAGGAAGTATAATTCTGTATTGGATAAGTACTTGGGCAGGTATCAATTGAAGCGTGATATATATGATAATGTGATTAATTTTGCCAACAAAAATCTAGACATACATACTAGGTATTACCAAAACAAGAAGAAACTACTAGGGCTAGATGTGATGTACAATTATGATATGCGTGCACCAATACTAAGTAACACCCACGAGTATACATTTGAGGAAGGGATAGATATAATCAAAGAGGCTCTAAAACCATTGGGGGAAGAGTATGTGGCTATGATTGATAGAGCAGTGAATGAGAGGTGGGTGGATGTGTATCCAAAGGACGGCAAGGCGGATGGTGGCTATTGCTGGGGTACATATGGCATCACACACATAATACTGATGAACTGGACGGGGAAATTGAATGATGTATTTACGCTAGCACACGAATTGGGACACGCGATACAACATTATTATAATTACAAATATCAAGAAAAGCAGAATACGGATTTACCAATATTCATAGCAGAAACAGCTAGTACATTTAATGAGATACTGGTGTATGATTATCTACTCAAACAAGCCAAGACGGATGAGGAAAAAATAGAAATACTAGATAGTCAAATGGCGGACATCAATGGAGTGATATTTGTGCAAACTAATATGTCACAATTTGAGGATTATTGCTATACAACCATCGAGAATGGTGGTGCGTTGACACTAGAAAACATGCAAGAGAAATGGAAAGAATACACACAAAAACACTTGCGAGAAGTAATCACATACACTAGTGACAAACCGTTAAATTGGGAAAATATTTGGCATTTTTATAATGCAAGTTATTATGTATGGCAGTATGCTATGGCATATCTAATCAGTAGCAAACTAGCTAATGATGTATTACAGAATAACCCTCAGGCGATAGATAATTATATGCAATTTTTGAGATACACGAGTGAGTATGATGTGTATACATTCCTCAAAAATTTAGGTGTAGATATATACGATGAGGAATTTTACAAGAGTAGTTTTGATGTATATCAAAAGATTAGTATAAATTA
>JAFVZD010000090.1 GCA_017508345.1 Clostridia bacterium
AAGGTTATTATTATATGACCACACAAGATGGTATGATAATATTCAATAGTACTGCTTCACTCAAGGAAGGATTCAAGATTAATAAATAAAAGGTAAACTATAATGGAAAAATTAACTTCTAAAAAATTAATGCGTATGTGGCGTGAATTTTGGTTAGAGCATCAACATGTGGAGATTCCAGGCGCATCTCTAATACCCGAGGACAATTCTGTACTATTCACCACTGCCGGAATGCAACCATTGGTGCCATATCTAATGGGCAAACCTCATCCTAAGGGGACTAGACTATTTGATATCCAACCTTGCCTGCGTACCAACGATATAGAAGAGGTAGGTGACAACCGCCACCACACAATGTTCTTTATGATGGGTAACTGGAGTATAGGAGATTACTTCAAGGATGAGGCTATCCGCTGGAGTTGGGATTTCTTGACCAACCCTCGTTGGTTAGGTATTGACCCTAATAGACTAAAAGTCACCGTGTTTGAGGGCGATGACAATGTGCCTAGAGATGAGACCAGTGCCAATATTTGGCTAGAATGCGGAATGCGTCCTGACCAGATTCACTATTTCCCAAAGAAAGATAACTGGTGGGAGATGGGGACAGGTGTAGGCCCATGTGGCCCTGATACCGAGATTTTTTATGACACCGGCAAGCCTAGTTGCGGAGATAATTGTGACCCTAGCTGTGATTGTGGTAAATGGGTAGAGATTTGGAATAATGTGTTTATGGAGTTTAATGTACCTACCCCTGGTGCTCCGCTAGAGAAATTGTCTCAGCAAAATGTAGATACCGGTATGGGATTAGAGAGGGTAGAATGCGTACTAAATGGTTACGCTAGCACATATCAGAATGATTGTTTTGCTGATGCGTTGCGTGTGCTAGAGGATTTGAGTGCCCAGACTTTTGATTATTCAAAAGATGAATGCCGTGATTTCTGCGTAATTTGTGACCATATCCGTGCCAGTGTATTCTTGCTCGGTGATGAGCGTCCTACCACACCTAGTAATGTAGGCGGCGGTTATATATTGCGTAGACTCATTAGGCGTGCAGTCAATTGTGCCCGCAAATTAGGTATCCATGGTGCAGATTTGACCAAGGTAGCAGAGGCATTTATAGATTACTACAAGGATGACTTTGCAGGTTTTGAGACCAAACGCGAATTCATTTTGAACGAATTGACTACTGAGGTAAAAAAGTTCGAAAAAGCTATTCTCAGCGGTACCAAAGAATTTAATAATATTACCGCTAATATGAAAGAAAATGACATCTTATCCGGCAAAGACGCATTCAGATTGTTCGATACATTTGGTTTCCCTCTAGATATCACATTAGATTTGTGCAAAGATCGTGGGATTTTGGTAGACAAAGATGGTTTTGATAAGGCCTTGCGTGAGCATCAGCAATTGTCTCGTGATAACTCTGGTGCAATGTTCAAGGGTGGTGTAGCTGCTGCGACCTCTAGTGAGGACGAAGTGCGTTTGGCTAGATTACACTCCGCTACACACTTAATGTTGGCTGCGTTAAAGCAAGTAATTGGTGACCATGTAGAGCAGAGGGGTAGCAATATCACTACTGAGAGAATCCGTTTTGACTTTACTTGTGACCACAAAATGACTCCAGAGGAATTGGCTAAGGTTCAGGACATTGTGAATCAAGCAATAGCAGATAATGTTACTATTGATTGTGATAGTATGTCTCCCGATGAGGCCAAGGCACAGGGTGCTACTGGTATCTTTAATGACAAATACGGCGATATTGTTACTGTATATACTATGGGTAAATATAGCAAAGAGATTTGTGGTGGACCACATGCAAAGACTACTGGAGAATTGGGTACATTCAAGATTCAGAAAGAAGAGAGTAGTAGTAGCGGTGTTCGCAGAATCAAGGCTACTTTGATATAAAATTTGATAAAGTTCTAGTTTATACTAGAACTTTTTTCATTTTTTTATACATAATTCTACAAAATCTATTGACTTGACGAGTAATAATTAGTAAAATTAATATAAATATACATAGGAGAGTTTTTTGCTATGGGACCAATTTCAGGATTGTTTAGGATTTTGGCTATTATATTGTTCGTAGTACTAGGAGTATTAATATTAGGTATGGGTGCACTCATCTTGTTCCCCAGTTTTAGTATATTCGGTTATCACTATATTCATCTGGATGATGAGCAACGCACTAGCATAGATGGTAGCTTAGATGCTTTTGCCAATGCGGATATCATCCGTTTTCAGACAGGCAGATTTGATGTTTTTGTAGTGTCCGATGATGAGTCACTGCTATTTGAGGATAATATGGATATCAATGTGATTGCCAATCGTGAGTTGACTGGTTTTGTTCGTGGTGATGTGGATGTGCCTGCATTGCTCGCTCCAAAGGTGATTACTGAGGATGGCCAGTCCATAGCAGTGATAGAGATGGTGGAGCCTGATGGCTTGATTTTTGATCGTGGTATGACATTCGCAGTGTATGTACACCCAGCTATATTGAGTGCAAAGGATGTGCAGATTGTGACTCGTGGTGGTGATGTGTATGTGGGTGACCCTTGTACTTTCTCTGATGATGCGCAGACCAAGCTAAGTTCTAGAGTGACACAATTAGGTTCACTTAGCATCCAGGCAGATACTGGTAAGGTACACCTGCGTAGTTGCAAGGTTGCACGCGATATCTCTATTGCAAAATTATCCGGTGATGTTGTTTCTAATATCAATTTGACTAATAATGTACATATCAGTATCACTGATGGTTTGGGCAAGATTAACCTGCGTAATATCGGTGCTGACGGTACAGCAAAAGAGTTGTTCTTGGAGAATGTTGCCAATAGCCACATAAGGTTTGGTAATGTGTATGGTGATTTGATTATGGAGTTAGGTGCAGGTTTGTTGGAGTTTGACTCCGTATTCGGCTCTATAGATGCAGTTACACAATCCTGCAATATTCAGGCCAAGAATATTTCTGGAGACTTGATTCTCAAGGGCGATCAGGGTAATATAGATATCCAGAATGTACTGGGTGAGGTAGACATTGTGCAAGGTAATGGTAGTGTTTCACTCGCAAAAGTAGGCGGTCCTATCCAGATAGAGACCAAACGCGGTAATGTCACACTGCCTGACTTGCGTACCAATGCCAAGATTACCACAGACAACGGTAAAATTGATATAGATTGTACCGCAAAGTGTGATTTGGTTATCAGCTCCCGTTCCGGACAAACTACCGTGGATGGCTTGCGTGGTGACATAGATTTTAGTTCTTTAGACAGCGGTACCGCTAGCATAGAGATTCATTACAACTCCGTGAATGGCAAGAGCTATATTCGTACAGAATCCGGTGCCGTAGAGATTTATGTGCCAGTTTTGGACAATACTAGCATCCAATGGAGTACTGCAAAGTCCGCTAATATCAATCTGTATGCTACACAGTCTACAGATAGAGAAGGCTCAGTATGCTTTGGTAGTATATCTACACCAGATGACTACACTAATCAGATTAAGATTAAGAGTAAAGTAGGTCATATCAGTGTTCAACGCATATAATTGTAGGGAAAAATCCTAGTTTTTTGCTAGGTTTTTTCTTTTTTTAGTCAAAATCATTTTATTCTTTTCAAAATTTATGGTATAATATATTTTATTTAATAGGAGAAATAATTTATGAATTACGATTTAATTATAATAGGCGGTGGCCCTGCGGGGATGACTGCTGGTATATATTCCGCTCGTGCAGGACTCAAGGTACTCCTGCTCGAAAAGGCGGGTGTAGGTGGTCAGGTGGCTCAGACTAGCGAGATTGCCAATTACCCAGGTTTTGCGTCTATAGATGGATTTAGTCTAGCACAAAATATGTTTGAGCAAATGACAGCATTAGGTGTAGAGACCATTTTTAGCCCAGTAGACAAGGTGGATTTGCTCAGTCAACCCAAGACCGTTATAGCCGGCGGAGTAACATATTCCGCTACTAGCGTCATATTAAGTATGGGTGCATCCTCTCGCGGGTTAGGTGTCCCTTCTGAGCGTAAATTCATTGGTAGAGGCGTCTCATATTGTGCTACTTGCGATGGTAATTTCTTTCGTGGCAAAGATGTAGTAGTAGTGGGTGGCGGTAATACCGCTCTCCAAGATGTCCTATACCTCGCTCCATTGGTAAAATCCGTTACACTTGTTCACCGCCGTGAAGGTTTCCGTGCAGATGAGGTTACTCTCGCACAATTCCAAAAACTCGTTTCTACTGAGGATACCAATGTATTCCAGCAACTCAATAAGGTAGTTGTAGATGTCTTGGGCGAGAATAAAGTATCCGGTATCAGTGTTCGTGATGTATTTACCGGAGAAGTCAGCCAGATTGCTTGCGATGGAGTATTCGTGGCAATAGGTATGAACCCTCAATCCGACATCCTAGATGGTAGTGTCGAGTTGGATGCACAAGGTTATATCAAGGTAAATGACGATATGTCCACCAATATCCCAGGTGTATTCGGCGCAGGCGATGTCACTCACAAATCCCTTCGTCAAGTCGCTACCGCAGTGAGCGATGGTGCTATCGCCGGTACTCAGGCTAGCATTTATGTCAAGCGTAATAGGTGATATGTCGCATTTTTAGGAGGTGTTTTTGAATAAAAACATATTCGGTACGGATGGCGTCCGTGGTGTAGCCAATACCGAGATTTCGGGCGATTTCGCTTTTCGATTGGGCCAAGCCTTCGCTGTCTATCTCAGCGAAAATTCCACTTCATCCAATCTCACTATTTGTGTAGGTAGAGATACACGCCCAAGTGGCCATATGCTCCTATCCGCCTTTGTAGCAGGCGTTATGACTATGGGCGTCAATGTCCTAGATGTTGGCGTGGCTCCCACCCCAGCCATTAGTTACCTTACTAGTCATTTGCATTATTCAGCCGGTGCTGTGATTACCGCTAGCCACAATTTGAGTGAATATAATGGTATCAAGTTAATGGATGCACACGGTGCCAAACTCAGTACTCTCGCAGAGTTCGATATCAGCAGAATTTTTTGTAATATCACAGATTACTTGCCCAGTACAAATGTAGGACTGCTTACACAAGATTGGGATAAACCAAAATTATGGGCAGACTACTTGATAAAATGCGTGGATAATGTCAATCTCTCCAATTTTCGTGTTGTCGTAGATTGTGCACATGGTGCTGGCTTTAGGGCTGTTCCCTATGTCCTCAAATCTTTGGGTGCCAATGTTACTTGCCTCAATTGCGATGATGATGGTGGTCTTATCAACCTAAATTGTGGCTCCACTTGTTTGACACAATTACTATCCGCGATGCAGTCCAATATTTATGATGTTGGACTCGCCTTTGATGGCGATGCAGATAGGTTAGTAGTATGCGATAGTAGTGGTAATGTACTATCTGGAGATGACATCTTGTTTGTTTTGGCTAAATACTTTGCTGACCACAATTTACTCAAATCCAATACTATTGTGGCTACCATTGTGTCCAATCACGGCTTAGAACAGTCACTCTCGCCACTAGGTATCCTAGTCCGTAGAGTAGATGTGGGAGACAAATTTGTTCTCCACCAGTTGCTCGCAGAGGATTACTCATTGGGAGGCGAGGATAGTGGCCATATCATTATGCCACAATTCAATCTCTCCGCAGATGCTCTGTTGACCGCTCTATTTTTGCTGAAAATCCTCCAGTCTACCAATTCAAACCTGACTCAACTTACCGCTGAATTTCAGCGCTTCCCTAGAGCCACTCGCAATGTCCCAGTTAGTGCACGCCAACACGCCTTATTATCAGCAGGGGCTTTGGCTGAGCCTCTAGAACAATTACTAAGAGAATTAGGCGATGCAGGAACTATCATTTTGCGTCCTAGCGGTACCGAGAGTATGGCTCGTGTGCTGGTCGAGGGTAATGACCAATCTATCATCACCAATATCGCAGACAAACTCCAATCTCTAATACTAGCACTCTAATTTTTGTGGGGTAAAAATATAAAAAACTACATACCGCTATTTTTTTGAAGCCGGGCGAATTCAGCCCCGGTTTTTTTATGTTTTTGGTCAAAATCATACAAAATTGCTGTTTTTTATCAAAATTTTTTCATATTTTTGAAAAATGTATGCGTTTTCGTTTGTTAAAAAATAGATTTTTTGGTAGAATAATATATAAATATATTATTGTCTATGCAATTTATAGGAGGACGCATATGCAAAAACTTACCAAACATCGTTCTAATCGCTATGAACTTTTTGTGAGGTTTTTATTAAGTATTATATTGGGAGTGTCTGTATTGTTTAGCTTCGCTATGCCTACATACTCATTCTCATCCAATCACGCAGTTAGCGCAGATACACAGACTACACAGCCTCAGGATGCATCCGGTACTCCATCCGCTAGCACAGATTCATCATCCGCTAGCGATTTAGATGATCTAGCCAATCTGCTTCCATCAGACTCGTATTCGCCCTCACAGGATACATCCACGGGCCCAGTAGATGACACCATCGTTGGCATCAATGCCACTACTAGAAACGTCATAGCAGGTCGAGCTAGTTCTACTATATGTAAGATATATGGTCGTACATTTACAAAAAACAATGATGAATTTGCTCTTTGTGGCTATATTTATAATGGAAAATATACTGGTCCACTACTGGTAGGTCGTACAGCAGACTCCGTTGCATACAAGCAAACGCATGATACAACATTATGTACTTATGCAGGCAAAACTACCTATGCAGGTTACGAATGGTACTATTCATCTGCTGGATACTGGATGGAAGGTAATTATAACGATGAAGCTAATCTTAATAGATACAAAATATCAAATTCCAATCATGAGGCTGCAGCCCAAAACCTAATTGCTCAAGTATATGGTGGATTTAGTACTATGCCTTCATCAAGTGGGACATTCAAGGGTGGGTATTTCAAGGCAAGTACTGCCTCATTATCCGATCTATCAGTTCCAGCCCACAGCTCAGTTGTCCTATATATCCCAAAAAATATCACACTTACAGTTACTGGCTCTGCGACAAAGGCTGCAATATATTTGCCTAGCACATCCAATCTAATTGTAACAGGACCCGGAACCCTTGTTGCTACAGGAGGTTCGGGTGGTGCAGGTGGCGGTGGTGGTGGTGGAACAGCTGGAACTGGTTATGCATGGGGGATTCCAGGAAAAGGTGG